>NZ_JBQKHJ010000015.1:0-84083 GCF_052118345.1 Prevotella sp. LCP21S3_D2
TGGTGGCTACATATTGATGTTGTGCTGTTGCTTTTTACTGAAAGCTGCTACTAACGACTCATAAATCTACCCTTAATCGTGTATTGGATGATAGTTGCGGATTTTAGGAGAATAAAAAAACTCGCCCTGCCATACCATATATTCACATACATCAGCATGAGAGGACGAGACCTATATATAAACAACTAAATTCTTATTTCTTTACAGCAGCAATCAGCTCCTCGGTAGAAACCAGGGTCTGTTCACCGCTTTCCATATTCTTCAATGTAACCTTGCCCTGAGCCATCTCGTTTTCGCCTGCAAGCACCACAAACGGAATGTTCTTGGCATTGGCATAGCTCATCTGCTTCTTCATCTTCGCCTTATCAGGGAAAATCTCTGTACGGATACCGGCTGCACGGGCTGCACTGATGACAGGCAGGCAGTAGGCAGTCTCCTTCTCACCGAAATTGATGAAGAGCACCTGGGTGGTATTCACCGCCTCCTTAGGATAGAGATCGAGGGCATTCAGCACATCATAGATGCGGTCGGCACCGAAACTGATACCTACACCACTCAAGCCTGGAAGACCGAAGATGCCGGTAAGGTTGTCATAACGGCCACCACCGGTGATACTGCCCATAGGAGTATCGAGCGCCTTCACCTCGAAGATGGCTCCAGTATAATAGTTCAAGCCACGAGCCAGGGTAAGGTCGAGTTCTATCTCGTTCTTCAGACCTACAGCCTTCAAGGTATCGAGGATAAACTTGGTTTCCTCTACTCCCTTCAAGCCCACCTCCGAGCCTTCGAGAACATTAGAAATTACTTCAAGCTTCTCATCGTTTGTGCCTGACAGAGAGATGATTGGCTGCAACTTCTCTATCGCTTCTTCAGAGATACCATCCTGACGAAGTTCCTCGTTTACATTGTCGAGACCAATCTTGTCGAGCTTGTCGATAGCCACGGTGATGTCTACAATCTTCTCTGCCTCGCCGATAACCTCAGCGATACCAGTCAGAATCTTGCGGTTGTTGATCTTGATGCATACGCGCACGCCAAACTTGGTGAAGACGGTATCCACAATCTGCATCAGCTCTACCTCGTTGAGAAGAGAATCAGAGCCAACCACATCGGCATCACACTGATAGAACTCACGGTAACGACCCTTCTGAGGGCGGTCAGCACGCCATACAGGCTGAATCTGATAGCGCTTGAAAGGCATCTGGAGTTCTTCACGATGCTGGACTACGTAACGGGCAAAAGGTACAGTCAAGTCGTAGCGAAGTCCCTTTTCGCAGAGCTTGGCAGCCAACTTGAGCGATCCGAGCGAATGAATGTCCTCATCGCTCACCTTATTCATATAGTCTCCTGAATTCAAAATCTTAAAGAGCAGCTTGTCGCCCTCCTCGCCATATTTTCCCATCAATGTCTGAAGGGTCTCCATGGCAGGAGTCTCAATCTGCTGGAATCCGTAAAGGGCATATACGTCCTTGATGGTATTGAAGATGTAATTGCGCTTCGCCATCTCTACAGGACCAAAATCTCTCGTGCCCTTTGGTATACTTGGTTTCTGAGCCATGTTGTATTAATTAATAATGTATAATTAAGAATTAAGAATGAAATTCATGGTCTGAAACATGAATCCATTCTTAATTCTTATTCTTTTATTTTTAAATCTTGATTATTTACGTACAATAGTCTGAGCACGGTCTGGACCGATTGAGATGATGCCAATCTTGGTCTCGAGGAACTCCTCTACGAATGCAATGTAGTCCTTGAACTCCTGTGGGAACTGATTCTCAGAAGTGAACTGGGTCATATCTGTCTTCCAGCCCTTGAACTCCTTGTATACAGGCTCTACATCATCGATTTCGTATGGGAAATCGGTGGTAACAGAACCGTCCTTCAACTTATATGCCACGCAGGCCTTGATAGTATCGAAGCCATCGAGCACGTCGCTCTTCATCATGATGAGCTCGGTAACACCGTTCACCATCACAGAATACTTGAGCTGTACGAGGTCGCACCAGCCGCAACGACGCTCACGTCCGGTAACAGCACCATACTCATGACCGAGGTCACGGATCTTGGCACCTGTCTCGTCGAAGAGCTCTGTAGGGAATGGACCTGCACCAACACGAGTACAATAAGCCTTCATGATACCATAGACATTGCCGATGCGGTTAGGACCGATACCCAGACCGATGCAGGCACCAGCACAGATGGTATTGGAAGAAGTAACGAAAGGATAAGAACCGAAGTCAACATCGAGCATAGTACCCTGAGCACCCTCGCAGAGGATATCCTTGCCGGAACGAAGCACCTTGTTGATTTCCACCTCGCTATCGATGAGCTTGAACTGCTTCAAGTATTCAATGCCCTCCATCCAGGTCTTCTCAACCTCTGTGATATCGAAGTCGGTATAACCGAGGCTTGCGATGGTCTTGAGATGAGCAGCCTTATGAGCAGCATACTTCTCCTCGAAATTGTCGAGGATATCGCCTACACGGAGACCGGTACGGCTCACCTTATCTGTATAAGTAGGACCGATACCCTTACCGGTAGTACCCACCTTGTTCTTACCCTTAGAAGCCTCGATAGCAGCATCGAGCACACGATGAGTAGGCATGATGAGATGAGCCTTCTTCGAGATGAAGAGACGACTCTTGAGGTCGTGACCGCTCTTCTCCAAATCCTTAGCTTCACCCATGAAGAGGTCTGGAGCCAAGACTACGCCATTACCAATGATGTTCACCTTACCACCCTGGAAAATACCAGAAGGGATAGAGCGGAGCACATACTTCTCGCCTTCGAACTCGAGGGTATGACCTGCGTTAGGACCACCCTGGAAACGAGCAATGACATCATACTTAGGGGTCAACACGTCAACCACCTTACCTTTACCTTCATCGCCCCACTGCAAACCCAGTAGGACATCTACTTTACCTGTGTTCATTTTATTTTAATATAAAATTATTTAGACTTTTCGTTCTTGTTGTTGCGGAGTCGCGTAATCTTTGCCTGACAGATGCTGCATACACCATAGATGTAGAGCACGAAGGCGTCCTTGCGGAACCGCTGCAATCTGGTCTCGTTGATGGCTGCCGTCACCAGGGGTGCCTGCACCTCAGTAACTCTTCCGCATACGGTGCATACCTGATGCACGTGGTTCTCGTTGCTGGAACTGGCCTCGTACTTGGTTCCATCCACCAGACTATGTCTCACCACCAATCTCAACTCCAGGAAGAGATGGATGGTATTATAGAGCGTGGCTCTGCTCACTCTGAAATTCTTCCTTTCCAGAGCAGCACCCAGCTCCTCTAATGTAAAATGTCCTCTCATGCTGAAGACAGCATCAAGGATGGCATATCTTTCCGGGGTCTTACGATGCAGGTTTGACTCCAGATACTGGTCCAGGATTTCTCTTGCCTGGGCTTTCATTTTTTCACTCATATTTCTTCGTTAGTTACATAAAACGCACAAAGATAGTCATAATTTATGATATGAGGAAAAATCAAATTTTAAAAAATCTAAATTGCCGTACATTCTTTCGCTTTTGCGCCTTTTCAGCTTTCATTCCGGCGATTTCAGCGACAAATCCGCTTACAATCATACGTATTACATCCTGGCTATTTCTTCATAGATGCGCTGTACGGGAAGGCCCATTACATTGAAATAGCTGCCCTTCAATCCAGTGCATCCGATATAGCCAATCCATTCCTGAATGCCATAGGCTCCTGCCTTGTCGAAAGGCTTGTAATGCGAGATGTAATATCTGATTTCTGCATCACTGAGCTGCTTGAACGTTACCTCGGTAGTAACCGAGAAATGGCGCTGCTGACTGCGGGTAGTCAGACATACGCCCGTTACCACATGATGGGTCTTGCCGCTCAGCATCCGTAGCATGCGCACGGCATCCTCCTCATCCTTCGGTTTTCCGAGAATTACGCCCTTTCCCTCCTGATCGTTCTGCTCGTCAGCAGTTGGGGCAATCACAACGGTATCAGAAGTAAGAATGAGCGTCTGGGCTGCATCCTCACCCTGTTCTTCTGAAGCTTTTCCAGAAGGTTCTTCATCCAGAAGGCTCCGATAAGCCTCTGCCTTCTTACTGGAAATATATTCTGCCACCTCATAGGCATCAAGAGATTCAGGATAGCTCTCATCAATGCCCTTGATAACCTTTACCTCGAAAGGAATATCCAATCCGGCCAGCAGTTCCCTGCGGCGTGGCGAATTACTCGCCAAAATGATCTTATAATTCATCTTACTTTGAACTTGGAACTTTGAACTTGGAACTTTGAACTTTATGATTAGTAAAGCTATTGAATTGGCTTTCCCTTTCGGCCGCCGAACGTTGTTTCTTCACTTAAATGCCCTCTTCACTTACATTACCACCCAAAGGCCTTGGCGCTGGAAAGCCAATGGCCCTTGGCACGAAGCACCTGCTCTACAATATCCCTGCCCACTCCTTCGCCACCATTGGCTGAAGAGATGTAGCGGGAAATAGACTTGATATCCGAACAGGCATCAGCAGGACAACATGGACATCCGCAACGGCGCATGACCTCATAATCAGGAATATCATCTCCTACATAGATAATCTCCTCATCCGAAAGCTGATACTTCACCAGGAACTCATCGTAGGTATGAATCTTCACGGCACATCCCATGAAAATATCCTCTAAGCCCAAACCTTCATAACGCTTGCGTATCGCCTCGGTGGTACCACCCGTGAGAATGGCTATGCGCAATCCCATCTTCTGTGCCAACTGAATGGCATAGCCGTCCTTGATGTTAACCGTGCGAAGCGGTTCGCCAGAACTGGCCAGCGTAATGGTCTGTCTAGACAACACGCCATCCACATCAAAAATAACGGCCTTTATCTTATCTAAATCGTAATTTATCATACTTTGAACTTGGAACTTTATGATTAGTAAAGCTATTGAACTCTTCACTTAAACGGTGGATATTCATGCTCATTCTGTCATAGATATCCTTCACCAGCGGATTATTCTTGAGAAGCTGACTCTGCGCCCTGATTACATTCTCATCATATCTTACCGCCGGACCGGTCTGCGCATCCTTCGGTAACATCTGATGCACCTTGGCTGCCGTCTCGTCAATCAGCGGAAGCATCACATCGAACGGAATACCATGCTTCTCAAGAAGCTCGGCACTGATGGCATAACAATGATTCACAAAATTGCAGGCAAAGACGGCAGAGAGATGCAGATACTTGCGAGCCTCACTCGACAAACGGTAAACCCGATGGCTCAACTGAGAAGCCAACGCCTCGATGGCATCTGTCTCCTCTTCGCCCGAACCCTCTATAAAACAAGGAATCTCTTCGAAGGAGACACGCTTCTGCCTGGAGAACGTCTGCATAGGATAAAACACACCGTAATGGCGGGCCATACCCTGGAAAACATCTATGGAAACAGAACCTGCGGTATGAAGGAACAGCTTGTCTTCCCTGCCCCTGCAAAGCTGAGGAATAAGCACTGGAAGCGCATCGTCCTTCACGGAAAGTATATAGACATCAGCATCGGCTCTCACCTGGAAAATATCGGTGACAGCAGCCCCGCCTGCAATCGTTGCCAAAGTCTGCGCCGATTGCATCGTCCTACTATAAACCTGTAAAATATCGTGACCGGCATCGGTTAAAGCCACAGCCAAACTGGTGGCTAAATTGCCAGCACCTATCATAATTATCTTCATAATGTGCAAAAATACTAAAAATAAGTCATACTTTTGATAAAAGACTTGCATTTTTATGATTAATTTATTATTTTTGCATAAAACAGCAGAAAGAGAAAGATATGAATGATTTCAGCATCAGGATATATACAGAAAGCAATGAGTTGCCCGAACTCCTGGAAGGCAACTTCTTTCACAGCAAAACACTGTTCCTGATAGAGGAACAGACACCCAAAGACACCCCTTACATGGCCGTAGCAACCAGAGACGGCGAAGTAAGAGGACAGCTGCTCGTCATCGTACGCAGACGAGGTTCGCTCTTTCCACCTTATTTATATACGCACGCACATGCGCATGGGGAAGGATGCTATGCGGACGAGACAGAGACAGAAACCCTCTTTCCACTGCTGCTGAAGGCCATCACCCTGAAGCTTCGCCACCGCCTCTGCTTCTACATCGAATTTTCGGACATGAAGAAGAAAATGTTCGGCTATCGCTTCTTCCGTAGACTGGGCTACTTCCCTATCGCCTGGCAGGAAATACACCATTCGCTCCACAGCAAGGCACCGGAAAGCAGACTCTCTGCCAAGATGGCAAACATAGTAGAGCGCATGACGGCAAAGGGAGTGGAAAACCACGAAGCCACATCGGCTCAGGACATCGCCCTCTTCTACCGGATGCTCAAGAATTTCTATCGGTTAAAGCAGAGAAGATTCGTCCCAGCTAAGGAGTTTTTCATGCACTTTGCAGGAAACCCCGAGAGCAGAATCTTCGTTACCACATACAAGGGGAAAGTGATAGGAGGCTGTGCCTGCGTCTTCTTCCAGGGCAATGCCTACCTTCTTTATGCAGTGGGCAAGCGCAAGAGCCGCCTCCATCTGCATCCAGAAGCCATGACCATCTGGTATGCCCTGAAGTATGCCCATGAGCACGGCTACGCCCATTTCCGCTTCATGGATGCGGGTTTACCCTGGAAGCAGAATCTATACAGGGAATTCCTCCTCAACTTCGGTGGCAAACCCGTAACAAGCTACAGATGGTTCAGATTCTATACCCGAATCATCAACAAAATTTTATATTGGATTTACAAACAGTAATAGACTGGGCTTTCGCATAGGGGGAAGTTAAGGGAAGTTTGAGGAAGCCCCTAGAGGGGCTGCAGCTTTACAGACCAGCCAAAGCCCTATCCAGCGCCATGAGTCCACGCTCGGTACAGAAGCCCCTGATAACCGTAAGCACATAATTATCAAAAAGTTCCTGCATCGAATAAGTGCGATAAAGCTGACGGTGCATGATTTCTTCCATGGTAACATGCCCCACTTCAGACAACACCTCATAATTGAGATTAGGGCGGAACAGTCCCTCCTTCACACCTGCAGCAAAAAACTTGCTTCTCTCCTCACACTCCTTAGAATGATACTCGCGCATGAATTCCACAACACGGGGAATCTTATGGATCTCCTCATAGAAAACCACTCCCACCTGCTCATTGCGACGCATCTGCAGCTTATACACATAACTGATGATATCAATCACATTGCGGGCTTGCGTATTGGCAAACTCTTCCAGCGACTGCAGTTCTTTCGCCTGCTGCATCTTCATGCCGGCAAGAAGAAGCTCCTCCTTGTCACCGAATATTTCATAAACAGTGCGCTTAGATACATGAAGTCCGCGAGAGATTTCATCCATCTTAACCGCTTTTACGCCTCGTTTGTAAAACTCAGCCATGGCATAGTCTATGATTTTATTTCTCAGCTCTTGTCTGTATTGATTAATTTCTGCCATATCTATATGTCAATTTATATGCTTTGTGGACTTATTTTTGTGCAAAGATACAAAAAAAAATAAAAAACCATTCGTTTTTACTAAGTTTTTTATTACCTTTGCAAAAACTTTTAGAAATCGCTGCTTAAAAGCACGAATCTGTAAGAAAATAAAACTTCAAACCAATATATTATTATGGTAAAAATCACAAAAGAGGCGGCTCTTCTGTATCATGAGAATGGCCGTCCTGGTAAGATTGAGGTAAAGCCAACAAAACCTTACCACACACAGACAGACCTGAGCCTTGCTTACTCTCCAGGCGTAGCATTCCCTTGCCTCGAGATTCAGCAAAACCCAGATGACGCATACAAGTATACTGACAAGGGTAACTTGGTAGCAGTAATTAGTAACGGAACTGCCGTGCTCGGTCTCGGCGACATTGGCGCCATGAGCGGAAAGCCAGTTATGGAAGGCAAGGGATTGCTTTTCAAGATTTATGGCGGCATCGACGTTTTCGATATCGAAGTGGCTGAAAAAGACCCTGAGAAATTCTGCGAAACCGTAGAACGTATTGCTCCTACATTTGGTGGTATCAACCTGGAGGACATCAAGGCACCTCAGTGCTTCTATATAGAGGAGCGCCTGAAGAAGAACCTTGACATCCCTGTCATGCACGATGACCAGCACGGTACTGCAATCATCTCTGCTGCCGGTTTGAAGAACGCTCTCGAAGTGGCCGGCAAGGACATCAAGAACGTAAAGATCGTCGTAAACGGTGCAGGTGCTGCTGCTATCAGCTGTACAAAACTCTATGTTGCTCTCGGTGCACAGATCAAGAACATCGTGATGCTCGACTCTAAGGGCGTTATCACAAGCGACCGTGAGAACCTGACCGAGCAGAAGAAGATGTTTGCTACCGACCGCCGCGACATCCATACCCTGGAAGAGGCTGTAAAGGGTGCTGACGTATTCGTTGGATTGAGCAAGGGCAATGTACTGACTCAGGATATGGTTCGCTCTATGGCTGACAGTCCTGTAGTATTCGCCTTGGCTAACCCTGTTCCTGAAATCAGCTACGAGGATGCCATGGCTAGCCGCCCAGACGTACTGATGTCTACCGGCCGTTCAGACTATCCTAACCAGATTAATAATGTAATTGGTTTCCCATACATCTTCCGTGGTGCGCTCGACGTTCACGCACGCGCCATCAACGAAGAGATGAAGATGGCTGCCGTTCATGCTATCGCTGATTTGGCAAAGCAGCCTGTACCTGATGTAGTGAATGATGTTTACCACGTAAACGACCTTTCATTCGGTCCTAAGTACTTCATTCCAAAGCCAGTTGACCCACGTTTGATTACTGAGGTTTCTGCAGCAGTAGCCAAGGCTGCTATGGACAGTGGCGTTGCACGTACTCCTATCACAGACTGGGAGCAGTACAAGCAGCAGTTGCGCCAGTTGCTCGGTCAGGAGACCAAGCTTACCCGCAAGCTCCACGACACAGCTCGCCTTCACCCACAGCGCGTAGTATTCGCAGAGGGCGGTAACCCTACCATGCTGAAGGCTGCCGTGCAGGCTAAGAGCGAGGGTATCTGCCAGCCTATCCTGTTGGGTAACCCAGATCGTCTGAACCGTGTGGCTAACCGCCTGAAGCTCGACCTCTCTGACATCGAAATCGTAGATATGCGTGCAGACAAAGAGCAGGGTCGCCGTGCCAAGTTCGCCAAGCACCTGGCTGAGAAGCGTGCTCGTGAGGGCTACAGCTTCGAAGAGGCTTACGACAAGATGTATGAGCGCAACTACTTCGGAATGTCTATGGTTGAGCAGGGTGATGCTGATGCTTTCATCACTGGTCTCTATACTAAATACAGCAATACCATCAAGGTGGCTAAGGACGTTATCGGTATCCGTGACGAATACAAGACATTCGGTACCATGCACATCCTCAACACCCAGAAGGGCGTATACTACATTGCAGATACATTGATTAACCGTCACCCTGACGAGGATGTCCTGACCGACATCGCCAAGTTGTCTGCCGGAACAGTGAAGTTCTTCAACGAGGAGCCTATCATGGCCATGTTGAGCTACTCTAACTTCGGTACCGACAACGTAGGTTCTCCTGTCAAGGTAAAGAAGGCTGTTGCTGAAATGCAGAAGGAATTCCCTGAACTTGCCATTGACGGTGAGATGCAGGTGAACTACGCTCTCAACAAGGATCTCCGCGATGAGAAGTATCCATTCTCTCGTCTCAAGGGCAAGGATGTCAACACATTGGTATTCCCTAACCTGAGCAGTGCCAACGGTGCTTACAAGCTCCTCCAGGCATTGAATCCTGAGGCTGAAATCATCGGTCCTATCCAGATGGGTCTTAACAAGCCTATCCACTTCACCGATTCTGAGAGCAGCGTTCAGGACATCGTTAACATTACTGCAGTAGCAGTGATCGATGCTTACGTAGAAAAGATTAAGAAACAGAAATAAAAGGATTTTTTCCGTATTCTCTTTACATCTAGCGAAATGATTTTTAGAGAGTACAACAACTGGGCTGGGACGTGATGTTTCGGCCTTTTTTTTATTATCTTTTATCAGTTTTTAGTTAAAGAATTTTAATAAACATTATTGTGTCCCCACACGCCACATTCCTTTATAAAATACTGCTCAAATAATTTGGTAATATTAAAAAAAATGTATACCTTTGCAGCAGTTATCCTGAAAACAATCTTTTTACCTTAAGGAAAACTAATACCTATTGAAGATTTGGAGCGGTAGCCTGTGAAGGTCATCGCTTTTTTTATGCCCAAAAATGAAGACGATCGCAATATGACATAAACAAATAAAGGCTGCAATGTTCATCACATTGCAGCCTTATATTTTATATCTGAACCTTTCAGATTATCCGAAGTTATCATACATGATGCTCTCAGGATCAACTCCCAGAGAATCCAGATAATCTGTAACGGTCTTGATCAGCATTGGAGGTCCGCAGAGATAGTACTCGCAATCCTCTGGTGCCTCGTGATCCTTCAAGTAGGTATCACGGATGCAGTTAACAGCAAAGCCCTCGTAGTACTTCACGCCCTGAGCATCTGCCACTGGGTCCTTGCGGTCCAATGAAAGATGGAAGTGGAAGTTAGGGAATTCCTTCTCAAGCTCCCAGAAGTCCTCAAGGAAGAATGCCTCACCCAATGCACGCGCTCCGTAGAAGAAGTGAAGCTCACGATCTGTGGTGTGCAGGGTCTTGGTCATGTGCATGATCTGAGCACGCAATGGAGCCATACCGGCACCACCACCAATCCAGATCATCTCCTTGCCTGATGTGAAATTAGGATGGAAGTCGCCGTAAGGACCACTCATCATTACCTTGTCGCCTGGTTTCAGAGAGAAGATGTAAGAAGAAGCGATACCTGTAGGTACGTTCTGGAATCCTACCTGTGGACGTGGCAAGAATGGAGTTGTGGCGATACGGACAGTAAGAGTGATGATATCACCCTCGTCTGGATAGTTCGCCATAGAGTAAGCACGAACGGTAGGCTCTGGATTGTGAGCCTTGAGAGAGAAGATATTGAACTTCTTCCATGCTCCGATGTACTCCTCGCCAATGAGATCCTTGTCGAAGTCCTTGTCGTAATCGATGCAGTCGTATGCAGGAATCTTGATCTGAGCGTAAGAACCCGGAACGAAGTCCATGTGCTCGCCTGGAGGCAGAGCCACCTTGAACTCCTTGATAAATGATGAAACGTTCTTGTTGGAGATAACCTCGCACTCCCACTCTTTCACGCCCATCACGCTCTCAGGCACCTTGATCTTCAGGTCGCCCTTCACCTTGCACTGGCATCCCAGACGCCAGTGGTCCTTAATCTGCTTGCGGGTGAAGTGAGGCTTCTCGGAATCGAGAATCTCGCCGCCGCCCTCGAGCACCTGAACCTTACACTGGCCACAGCTTGCCTTACCGCCGCAGGCAGAAGGCAGGAAGATGCCGTTCTCATTCAGCGTAGTCATCAAACTGCTGCCCTGAGGCACGTTGATGGTCTTGTCGCCATTGATTTCGATATTTACATTTCCGCTAGGGCTCAGATACTTCTTAGCCACGAGCAGGATGATAACTAGCAGGAGAATCACCACGAGGAAAACTCCGATACTAGCCAATATAAATGATGTATTACCCATATTTTTATACTTTGAAATTTGAACTTTGAACATTGAACTTTATGATATGCTTTGTATTGAACCTATACCCATCTCAGCTCGTATATGAGAGATAAGAAAAGGTAATCATAAAGTTCAAATTTCAAAGTTCAATGTTCAATGTTATTAAATTTTCAAGCCTGAGAAGCAAAGCATAGCCATTGCCATGAGGCCTACTGTGATAAATGTGATGCCGAGTCCCTGCAGTGGCTTTGGCACGTCGCAATACTGCATCTTCTCGCGGATGGCTCCCATCAGAACGATGGCGAGAGTCCAACCCAAACCGGAACCTACGGCATAAACGATGCTATCCCATACAGAGGTGATAGCCTGAGTATTGGTAGGCTCCATCAGGATGCGCTGCTGCATGAAGAGCGATGCACCCATGATGGCACAGTTTACGGCAATCAATGGCAGGAAGATACCCAGCGCTGCATAGAGCGATGGTGAGAACTTCTCTACAATCATCTCTACCAGCTGCACGATGCCGGCGATGACGGCGATGAAGAGGATGAAGCTCAGGTAAGTGAGGTCAACACCCAGAATGCCATCGGCGCTGAGCACCTTGGTCTGCAACAGGTAATCTACAGGCACGGTGATGAGCAACACGAAGGTTACTGCCAAGCCCAAGCCCAAAGAGGTCTTCACGTTCTTGGATACAGCCAAGTATGAACACATACCCAGGAAGTAGGCGAAGATCATGTTATCGACGAAAATCGAACGGAAAAACAAACTTATTGCGTGCTCCATCTTACTTCTCCTCCTTATAAATATAGGCACGATGTACCCAGATTACACATCCAACGAGGATCAATGCCATGGCTGGCATGGTCATCATACCGTTGTTAACATATCCAAAGCTGTAAGCTCCCTCTGGAATCAGCTGGAAACCGAGCAGAGAACCACGGCCCAAAAACTCACGCACTGCACCCACAATCACGAGGATGAGGGCGTAACCCAAACCATTACCTACACCATCGAGGAATGAAGGCCAAGGCTTGTTCATCATGGCGAATGCCTCCAAACGACCCATCAGGATACAGTTGGTGATGATCAGACCCACATACACTGAGAGCTGCACGCTCACGTCGTAGGCAAAAGCCTTCAACACCTGGCTCACGATGGTAACCAGGGCTGCAACGACCACCAGCTGGACGATGATACGGATGCGCTGAGGGATGGTGTTGCGGATGATGGAAATAATCACGTTAGAGAATGCCGTGATGATAGTAACGGCAAGTCCCATCACAATGGCTGGCTTCAGCTGGGAAGTAACAGCCAGGGCACTACAGATACCAAGCACCTGGACGAGGACAGGGTTGTCGCCGTTCAGTGGCTTGATGAATGCCTCCTTATTTTGTTTACTAAATAATGCCATATTATTTACTTTGAATTTTGAATTTTGAACATTGAACTTTATGATATGTATATATTTCTCTAAACTTCATCTAAGCTCGAAAGCTAATCATAAAGTTCAAATTTCAATGTTCAACGTTCAATGTTATTTAATGAATTTAGCAAGACCTTCCTTGAGCATGGCATCCACACCGTCGGATGTCAATGTAGCACCGGTAACGGCATCCACATTGTTTGGGTCGCCGGCAGGAGCGTCTTTCTCAACGCCCAGAGCGATGCCCTCTACTCCATCCTTGTGAATCTTCTTGCCCTGGAACTTCTGCTGCCACTTCAGGTTGTCCTTGATTTCAGCACCCAGTCCGGCTGTCTCGCCTTCGTGGTTGAAATATACGCCATAGATGGTGTTGTTGTCGGCATCAACGGCGATGAAGCCTGAAATGCCACCCCAAAGACCCATACCCTTCACGGAATATACGGTCTTCTTCTGACCATCAATCTCGCACTCGTAATACTTCATGCCGTCCTTCTCCTTCTCGTCCTTCACCACCTCTTTATATTTGGCAGCCGCAGTAGCGTTGTCAAGGTCGCGCAGGTTGAGGGAGTTCAGAATCTGCTTCTGAGTATCAAGAGCCACGTTGGCATCCTGTGTTGCCTTCAGCGAAGAAGACACGAACGCGAGCAGGAATGCCACGATTACCACGATGATAACCGAATAGATAATAGTATAGCTATTTGAATTTGTCTTCATATCTACATTCCTCCTACATTATTTAATAGCACGTTTAGCACGGCGAGAGATGTTGCTCTGAACTACACAGTAGTCGATGAGTGGAGCAAACATGTTGCCGAAGAAGATAGCGAGCATCATACCCTCTGGATAACCTGGGTTCATCACACGTACGATAACGGCGATGGCACCGATGAAGAATCCGTAGAAGTACTTACCTTTCTCTGTACGGGCAGAGGTTACAGGGTCGGTAGCCATGAACACGGCACCGAAGCAGAAACCACCCAGCACGATGTGCTCATACCAAGCGATAGGTGTCATACCGAGAGCCTGGAAGATAAGCGCCATCACGATGCCGCCTGCGAATACGCTGCCCATGGTCTTCCATGATGCGATGCCTGTCCAGAGAAGGATGATGGCACCGATGGCGATGGCGATGACTGAAGTCTCACCGATACAGCCAGGAATGAAACCGATGATAGAATCGCAGAGACTAGCTGAAGGCATGCTGCCCTGAGCCAGCTGACCGAGAGGAGTAGCAGCAGTAAAGCCATCAGGCAGGGTGTTACCCAAACCGAAGATAGCATCCTTAGCCACCCAGACCTTATCACCACTCATAGCCAATGGATATGAGAAGAAGAGGAACATACGGGCACCCACAGCCACATTGAAGATGTTCATACCTGTACCACCGAAGATTTCCTTGCAGAAGATGACTGCGAAGGCGCACGCCAGAGCGAGCATCCACAGCGGTGTAGAGATAGGAATGATCAATGGGATGATGATACCGCTGACGAGGTAACCCTCCTGGATTTCCTCATGCTTCCACTGAGCCCAGGCAAACTCGATGCCGAGACCCACGATGTAGCTAACCAGCAACTTAGGAAGGACAGCCAGGAATCCGAAGCCGAAGACCTCGATGAAGCTGGTAGCATCCAGTGTACCTGCAGCCTTGAAATTCTGGTATCCCACATTATACATACCGAAGAGCAAAGCAGGAATCAGGGCGATTACCACAAAGCTCATGATGCGCTTCGAGTCGAGTGAATCGTGGATGCTGGCTCCGCTCTTCGCTGTCGTATTTGGCACGTACAGGAAGCTCTCAAAACCGTCAAACACGCTCTCGAAGGCATGCAGCTTACCTCCCTCTTGGAAGTTAGGCTTTATCTTATTGAGATAATTTCTTAATGCACTCATTATTTTAATAATTAACAGTACTAAAAACTAAGCATTCTCCTTGCGCAGGGTGTTCAAGCCCTCACGTACTATCTTCTGCAATTCGAGCTTAGAGCTATCCACGAACTCAGCTACCGCAAAGTCCTCAGGACTAATCTCGTAGATACCGAGCTGCTCCTGCTTGTCGATATCGCCTGCGATGATTGCCTTGATGAGATACTCACCGAAGATGTCCATAGGGAGAACCTGGTCGTACTCGCCGCTCATAATCATATGGCGCTCGCCACCCTTGATGCGGGCATCGAGATTGTACTCCTTCTTCTTGCCGAAGAGCCAGGAGAGATAAGAACGCGATGTAGAGAACTGGTTGGTGCGTGGAAGAATCCAGCCCAGCATCTCGTCGCAGTCGTCACCCTCTGGGATGGCTGTGATCTCTGATGTGTGTCCGCCTACAAAATCTGCCACGGTGGTCTTGGTACCGGTCAATGGATTACCATTGATAAGACGTACATGTTCTGTAGCCTTCAACTGATTACCAACAAAAGTACTCAGCGGTGTACCAACCAAAACATCAGCATAACCCGGTTTCTTCATTTCGCTACCAGCAACAGCAACCACCTTGTGAAGGTTAACCTTGCCAGTAAGGAACAAACGACCAAAGAAAATAACTGATGCAGGATCAACGGTCCAAACCACCTCACCCTTATTAACAGGATCGATGTTGTTCACCTGAACACCCACATTACCTGCAGGACAAGGACCATCAAACACATTCACCTCTACATTCTTGGCGCCAGTCAAAGCAGCACTCTGCTGCTGAGCACCAATACCGAGATAAGTTTTCGCAATCTTGCTCAAGGCTGTCAAACCTGCCTGGAAAGCATCCTCGTTGCCAGCGAGTTCCACCTCAAAGTCGGAAGCCAAAGGCATGTCTCGAAGTGCAGACACGAAAATCGCCTTAGGCTCTGTACCAGGTGTGGTTGACACAGCATAAGGCAACTGGTTGATGTAACCGAACAGACCAGCCTCAAGCAATGCCTGCTTAACAGCTTCGCCATCCAATGCATCCACATTCTTAGCACCAAAATCCGTAGAGGTCTGCACAGCGTCGGCTTTCACCTTTACGCATAGCACCTTGCGGCGCTCACCTCGCTCAATGGCAGTGACTTCACCGCTCACTGGTGAGGCAAACTTCACCTCTGGGCAAGCCTTGTTCACAAACAAGGCGTCTCCGGCGTTGACATGGTCACCTTCGCGTACGACAACCTTAGGAGTAACGCCCTCGAAAGCAGCAGGTACCAGCGCATATTCGCTAGCCTGAGCCACAGGAACAGTTACATCCTTGGAAGCCTTACCCGTAAGGTTTATGTCCAAGCCTTTACGTAACTTAATTACATTTGCCATAACTACATTTAAATTTATAAAAATACTTTATATTCTAATTCTAAACCGTTTTCTACATATTATTTCAGAAACTTCATTCTAAAGTTGCCGTTATTTTTCTTCTATAAATTAGTCAAAACATTCAAATATTGGTGCAAAAATAGTGAAAATTTGTGAGATATGGAAGAAAAATCTGCGAATTATTCGAATATTCGCTAAAAATAGAGTACTTTTGCACTAAAATTTAATGATTATGCAATAAGCAAAAGAGAAATTGACACTTGCAGTTTACAAAAATGAGTCAGTAGCTCAACATTAATTAAGATTTATAAACTAGAAAATTTATCAGCTCTGAAACGCATTAAACATATTATCATAGGCATTGTCTGGACGCTTGCTGCGATCTATTTCATGCTCATCGTACTGGTGCAGTTGCCACCAGTACAAGCCTTCATTGGCTCTCAAGCAGCCAGTGCTTTAAAGGACAAGTTTGGAACAGAAGTAAATATAGGGAAGGTAAACCTGGGTTTTCTGAACCGCATTATCATCGATGACGTGATGATGAAAGATCAGCAGGGAGACAGCATGATCTACGCTTCGCGCATTTCTGCAAAAATAGATCTTCTGCCGCTGAAGGAAGGAAAGATTTCCATTTCTTCAGCACAACTGTTTGGATTGAATGCCAACCTCTACAAGCAGAATGCAAGAAGCAAGACCAACTTCCAGTTCCTACTCGATTCACTGGCATCTAAAGATACTACCAAGCATACTCCTCTCGATTTACACATCGGAAGCATTATCATCCGTCATGGCGCAATTGCCTATAACGAGCGAGACGTAGCAGCCATAAATGGTATTTTTTCGCCTAAGCACATCGGCATCCGGGAATTGTCAACACACGTCATTCTCGACCATATTACCGATACAGATATGCACCTGGTTATCAAAAAATTATCTTTTTCGGATAAATCAGGACTTCAACTAAAGAATTTACGTTTCAAAGTAGATATTAACCAGCAGGAAGCCATCCTCAGAAACTTCCATCTGGCACTGCCCCACTCACAGGTAGAGTTGATGGATCTGCATGCCACCTATCGCATGCAGGAAGGCAAGATTGTGATGCCAAGCCTACAATTCAAAGGAGGCATCAAACCATCTCAGGTAACCCTTTCCGACATTGCCTGCCTTGTTCCTGCACTTAGGAACTTCGATGATGAGTTAACACTTGAGTGCAATTTTTCTGGCACCAGCACATCGCTCAGATGTCCGAACCTCAACTTCAAAACACGTAGTGGAAGCATCTTTTTCAACGCAAACGGAAAAGTAGCCAACTTCGACTTTGCCTCAAAGAAAGAAAAGGACAAGACGACAACGAATGGCTCAAGCGCAAGAAGCAGGAACGACCTCCACTGGAATGTAAACATAAACACACTTAAGCTATCAGGCGATGGTATCAGACAAATAGCCAAGAACTTCGGCAAGAAAATCAACATTCCACAAGAAGTATTGCGCCTTGGTGATATATATTTTAAAGGTATCGTTTATGGTAAAGGACCAAGTATCGGTACACAAGGCAACCTGCGAACCGATGTGGGCAATGCCAGTCTAAAAGCCGAAAAGAAAGGTGAAAATCTCTTGGCTCACATAGACACCAAGGGTATTCTACTTGGGAAAATAATCAACAGCAAGCAGCTAGGTACCCTGGCTGCCACTCTCGACATACATGGCACCAAGAAGCACCTCTTTGCAAAAGGAAGCATTCCTAGACTGAACTTCAACAAGTACAACTATCGCAACATCAAAATTGACGGAAGCTACAACCAGGGACTCCTGGAAGGATTGGCAGCCATTGCCGACCCTAATATCGACCTGCAGGTAAGCGGACAATACCATATCAAGAAAAAGCAATATGCAGCTACAGCCAACATCAACCACCTTCTGCCTAGCATCTTAGGCATAAAGATGGCTGACCCTAGCTACACACTCGACAATATCAGTGTGAGTGCCAAGAACGAAGGCAGAGACAGCTACTTCGACCTGGAAGCTCCATTTGCAGATATCCACGTAAAGGGACAGTACGACTATGCAACTCTCTATCAGAGCTGCAAGAACTTAGTGGCCAGCAAACTGCCTACCCTACCAGGAATCGGCAAGATTTCGAATCAAGCCAGAAACAACTTTGCCATCAACCTGGAGGTTCGCTCTACCGAGATTCTCAGAAGAATGCTCGGCATTCCTCTCGACATCAACAGTCCAATCTATGCTGATGGCATGATTTCCGATAAGGAAAAAGCAGCCAACCTCTATGCAAATATCCCAGGATTCGTATATAACGGAAAGGCATTCAGCAACGGCTTGGTTAATGTTCACACTCAGGGCGACACGCTGAAACTGAAGGCTAGTATCCAGCAAGGAGCACAGGGCACAGTTGGTCCTATCGTCAACATCAAGGCGGCAGCAGCCAACAACACCCTCGCCACTCAGTTGCATTACGACAACCGTTCCAAGAAACTGCCAGTAGATGCTACTCTCCAATCGCTGGCTCAGTTCTATAAGAATCAGAATGATGTATCAACAGCCCATATCAGCGTATTGCCATCACAGTTTAAACTTGGCGACAAACCTTGGGAAGTACATCCTTCAGAAATAACATACAGCAAGAATCATCTAGAGATAGATCACTTTGCCGTAAGTCACAACCAGCAGCACATCATCATCGACGGCCTCGCCACTCCAAACAAGAAAGACTCTATTGTGGCAGACCTGAAGGATGTAGACGTAGCGTATATTCTGAACCTGGTCAACTTCCATTCGGTAGACTTCACCGGAAGAGCTTCGGGCAAGGCTATCGTAAAAAGCATTTTCAACGATCCTGACGCACAAGCTCACCTGGACGTCAAGGAGTTCACCTTTGAGAATGGACCGTTGGGTATATTGCACGCCAATGTATGCTACAATAAGGAGCAGGAGCAGATTGACATCAACGCTGTGGCAGATGACGGTCCAGAACACCAAACCCTCATTGCCGGCTATGTATCTCCTAAGCGCAATTATATAGATCTTGGTATTGATGCAAGAGGAACCAGCATGAAGTTTATAGAGAACTTCTGCGGCAGCTTTATGGACAACGTAGAAGCTTGGGGCAACGGAAAGTTGAATGTCGTAGGCAATCTGAGCAACATCAACCTCGTTGGCGACATCGTGGCACATGGCAAGATGCACATGAAGCAGCTGAATACCGACTATACTTTCAACAGACTGCGTGCCCATGCCATTCCTGATGATATCCAGTTAAAAGGAGATACCATCTACGACCGCAACAACAACTTTGCCATCGTCAATGGCGGCATCCACCATAAACACCTCACCAAATTGAGTTACGACCTTGACCTGAAGACTCGTAATTTTCTGGGATATGACACCCATGAGTTTGGAGACAACACCTTCTATGGTACGGTTTATGCAACAGGCGATGTAGGCATTCACGGCAAGAGCGGAGAAACCATTATAGACATCAATGCAGAACCAGAAAAAGGAAGTATCTTCGTATACAATGTAGCCAGCCCTGACGCCATCAGCGATAAGAGCTTTATACACTGGCATGAGATTGTACCGGAACTTGCCGACAGTATCAACAGGCAGATGACACTCAAGGATCAAGAAGATAATGACGACATCGACTTCTCATCGGATATGCGCATCAACTTCCTCGTCAATACCAACCAGAACCTCACCCTGAAGCTCATTATGGACGAGCAGTCAGGTGACTATATCTCTCTGAACGGAAACGGTGTGATTAGAGCCAATTACTATAACAAAGGAGCATTCGACATGTTTGGCAACTATGTGGTAGATCATGGCATGTATAAACTCACAATCCAGAATCTTATCAAGAAGGAGTTTGAATTCATGCATGGCGGAACCATTGCCTTCGGTGGAAATCCATACAATGCGCCTCTCAATCTGCAGGCAAAATACACGGTAAACGGTGTACCACTGAGCGACCTCAGCATAGGAAAATCTTTCAGTAGCAACAACATCCGTGTAGACTGCCTGATGAATATCACAGGCACACCGGAATCTCCGAAAGTAGACTTCTCCATGGATTTGCCAACAGTAAACAGCGATGCTAAACAGATGATTTACTCTATCATCAATTCACAGGAAGAGATGAACCAGCAGGTACTCTACCTCTTAGGAATCGGCCGCTTCTATTCACAGACAAACAACAATCAGGCAAGCGAAGATGCTGCCCAACAGAGTCAGACATCATTAGCCATGCAGAGTCTTCTGAGCGGCACCATCTCACAACAGATAAACACTGTACTTTCCAATGTCGTAAAGAGTAACAACTGGAATTTCGGTGCAAATATTTCTACGGGTGACGAAGGCTTCAATAATGCCGAGTATGAGGGCATCCTGAGTGGCAAGCTACTCAATAACCGCCTGTTGTTCAATGGTCAGTTTGGCTATCGCGACAATGCGAATGCCACACAGAGTTTCATCGGTGATTTTGACATGAGATACCTCATTTTCCCGAATGGTAATTTGGCTATCCGAATGTATAACCAGACAAACGACCGTTACTTTACCCGTAACAGTCTTAACACACAAGGCCTCGGTCTCATCATGAAGAAAGACTTCAACGGTTGGCGTGACTTCTTTGGAATCAACAGATTGAAGAAGAAGAAAAAGAAAAGCGAAAAGAAGTAACGATACAAAAAGAAAAAAGGCAAAAAGCGTAACTGGCACCGTCACAGTTACGCTTTTTGCTACCTAGATATTGCAATTCATTGCCATCTAGAACAAAAAATGATTAAAACGTCGGCAAACATTTGGCTATACCAATTATTTTTCTTACTTTTGCCTACGCATTGAGTTGAAAAATATTTAATTCAAGGAAGACTCGAGATTAACAGTGCTGAAAGGACCAGTCTGTATACAGATAAGTTTCCAAATAAAAGCAGCTATCTACTCGGGAATTCAGAAAAGAGAAATAAACAATTAAGTAATAACTAATATAAAATTTAGGAAAAATGAAGATTGAAAATTTTAACTTTGCCGGTCACAAGGCAATCGTACGCGTTGATTTCAACGTGCCATTGGATGAAAATGGTAATGTAACAGACGACACTCGTATCCGTGGTGCCCTCCCTACTTTGAAGAAGGTTCTCGCTGACGGCGGTGCGCTCATCATGATGAGCCACATGGGCAAGCCAAAGGGCAAGGTTAAGCCAGAGCTTTCTCTCTCTCAGATTGTAAAGAACGTTTCTGACGCTCTCGGTGTAGAGGTTAAGTTCGCTAAGGACTGCGGTAACGCTGATGCTGAGGCTGCTGCCTTGAAGCCAGGTGAGGCTCTCTTGCTCGAGAACCTTCGTTTCTATCCAGAAGAGGAAGGCAAGCCCGTTGGCGTAGAGAAGGGTACACCTGAGTTCGACGCTGCTAAGGCTGAGATGAAGGAGCGCCAGAAGAAGTTCGCTGCTAAGTTGGCTTCTTATGCTGATGTATATGTAATGGATGCATTCGGTACAGCTCACCGCAAGCACGCTTCTACAGCTGTTATCGCAGATTCATTCGACAAGGATCACAAGATGCTCGGTTTCTTGATGGAGAAAGAGGTAAAGGCTGTTGACGCAGTTCTCGGCAACATCAAGCGCCCATTCACAGCTATCATGGGTGGTTCTAAGGTTTCTACCAAGATTGGTATCATCGAGAACCTGTTGACTAAGGTTGACAACCTGATTCTCTGCGGTGGTATGACTTACACATTCTCTAAGGCTCTCGGCGGCAAGATCGGTATGTCTATCTGCGAGGATGACAAGCTCGACGTTGCTCTTGACGTAATCAAGAAGGCTAAGGAGAACGGCGTAAACCTCGTACTCGGTACAGACTCTATCTGCGGTGACGACTTCAAGAACGACTGCAACACTCAGGTTTGCCCATCTAACAACATCCCTGACGGTTGGGAGGGTATGGACGCAGGTCCTGAGACTCGCAAGGCATTCGCTGCAGCTATCAAGGGCGCTAAGACAATCCTCTGGAATGGTCCTGCAGGTGTATTCGAGTTCGACAACTTCGCTGGTGGTTCTAAGGCTATCGCTGACGCAATCGCTGAGGCTACTAAGGAAGGTGCATTCTCACTCATCGGTGGTGGCGACTCTGTAGCTTGTATCAACAAGTTCGGTTTGGCAGATCAGGTATCTTATATCTCTACAGGTGGTGGTGCTCTCCTCGAGGCTATCGAGGGTAAGGTATTGCCAGGTGTAGCAGCTATTGAGAAGTAATCAATAGGTATCTATATACATAGTTCGGGGGCATCCCATTGCGGATGTCCTCGATTTTTCAGTTATCAGATATAGGTATCCTAACGAAGGTAGCCATATCCGGTACACACCTTAATAAGAAAAGATACCAAACAGACTCAATCGATCTTTCAAAATTCCCTTTAATCATTATAAAATTAAAATTTTAAATCAAATTCATGGATTGGATTATTAATCTTTTCACCAATACGGAGTCAGTGGCACACATCGCCCTACTCTATGCAATAGTGATTGCCATTGGTGTCTATCTAGGCAAGATCAAGATTTTCGGCATCTCGTTGGGTGTAACCTTCGTGCTCTTTGCTGGTATCTTGGCTGGACATGTAGGCTTTACAGGCCCAAAAGAAATCCTCACCTTCGTACAAGACTTTGGATTGATTCTCTTCGTCTTCATGATTGGTTTGCAGGTAGGTCCAGGTTTCTTCGAGAGTTTTAAGAAAGGTGGTGTAACCCTCAATATGTTGTCGGCTTCTGCCATCTTGCTCAACATCCTGGTGATGTTCGGATGTTATTACCTCTTTTTTGACACCAGCAATCCTAACAACCTGCCAATGATGGTAGGTACGCTCTATGGTGCCGTTACCAACACCCCTGGTCTTGGTGCCGCCAACGAGGCTTTGCTCAGCGTTTTCCCTAATGGCGCTCCTAGTATCGCCAACGGTTATGCCTGCGCTTACCCTCTCGGTGTAGTTGGTATCATCGGTGCAACCATCCTTATCAAGTACATCTGTAAGATTGATACAGATGAGGAGGAACAGCAGTTGAACGATGAGGACGCGGCTAACCCTCATGCCAAGGCTCATAATATGCATTTGCGCGTTGAGAACGCTTACATTACTGGAAGAACCTTGAGAGAGGTTTCTGAGTTCTTGAATCGAGACATTGTCTGCTCTCGTATTCTCCACGACGGAGTAGTAAGTATTCCTAACAGCAAGACACATTTCGAGGTTGGCGATGAGTTGCTCGTTGTTTGTGCAGAGGCAGATGCTGAAGCAATCAAGGCTTTCATCGGTCCCGAAGTAGAAGCAGAATGGGATCGCGAGAAGGATGAAGTTCAACATTTCGTATCTCGCCGTATCATCGTTACCCGTCCAGAGATGAATGGTAAGACCCTCGGTAAGATGCACTTCTCCAGTGTATACGGTGTAAACGTTACCCGTATCTCACGCCAGGGTATGGACATCTTTGCTGGCAGAAACCACCACTTCCACGTGGGTGATAAAATCTTGGTTGTAGGTCCAGAAGAGAACGTAAACCGTGTAGCAGAAATTATGGGTAACTCTGTGAAGCGCCTTGATGCACCAAACATCGCTACCATCTTTATCGGTATCATGGTCGGTATCATCTTCGGTTCTCTCCCATTTGCTATTCCAGGCATGCCTGTACCTCTGAAATTGGGTATCGCAGGTGGTCCGCTGATTATCGCTATCCTCATCGGCCGTTTCGGCTATCGCATGAAGCTGGTAACCTATACCACAACTTCGGCTAATATGATGCTGCGAGAAATAGGTTTGGTACTCTTCCTGGCAAGTGTGGGAATCAAGGCTGGTGCCGGATTCTGGGATACAGTGGTACAGGGCGACGGATTGAAATATGTGGGATGCGGTTTCCTCATCACCATCATTCCTATCCTCATCATCGGTACTATCGCTCGATTGAAGTTTAAGTTTAATTACTTTACTATCATGGGTATGCTTGCCGGTACTTATACCGACCCTCCAGCATTGGCTTATGCCAACGCATCATGCTCTAAGGAGGCTCCAGCCGTAGGTTACTCTACTGTATATCCATTGAGTATGTTCCTCCGTATCTTTACAGCTCAGATTGTTGTGCTGTTCTTCTGCGGAGGATAAAGGCTTACAAAAGTTAACAAAACAACTAGTAATAGTTATAAATTATAAAAGAGGTGCACAAAGATAAAAATTTGTGCACCTTTTTTGTTGCCTTTTCAGAAATTATTCGTACCTTTGAGCACAAGAAATAAACCTAATGAATCTATAGAAACATCTGAAGTTTCTACATGATAAAAGAGTATTTCGAAACAAGAAACAATAACCCTATAAAACGTTAGAAGCGTATGAAGAAATTGGGATTTTTGATAACCATGCTAGTCTTCACTTCCTTGCCCACTTGGAGTCAAGGAGCCAAGAGCATCCGTATTACGGAGGTGATGACCAACAACCGTACAAATCTTGTAGATGAGTACGGCCTGCACAAATCATGGGTGGAATTAAGCAATTCCTCCTTTACCACGTATAATGTGCGTGGTATGTTCCTAACCACCGACCGAAGGGTTCTCGACAAGAAAATGTCGCCAGAACTACGCCGCCAACTGATGTGTCCATTACCGAACAATGAACCCCGAACCACACTGGGGGGCAAGAAGAGTATCATCATCTTTGACAGCAGTTCCTGGTACAAAGATGGCCGTAACGGGCATCAATGGAAGGCAAAGGATTCTGCCAACACGGGACCTTTTCATCTCAACCTTATTCTTCAGGAAAAGAAGACCAACTGGATAGCGCTTTATGATGGAAATGCCGTCGACCTGATAGACTCCGTAAGTGTGCCGATATTGGCAGCCGACGAGAGCTACAAGTTGAGCCAGGATTTCAAGACATGGGATAAAGCCATTGCAGGTGCCATAACTCCAGGCTATCTGCCACAGCACGTAGGCTTGAGCAAGGCGCAGCTTCTAAAGAAGCAGGACCCCTACGGCATCGGCATAGCCGTACTTTCAATGGGAATTGTATTCTCTTGTCTCGCCCTGCTCTTCGTCGTATTCTGGGCATTCGGAGCCTACATGAAACACAAACAGCGCATTGCCCGCGCCACAGAGAAGCATGCCACCTTATTATATAAGACGGGTAAGAAGACCATCGAGGTAACGCAAGACCTGAGTCATAAGACCAACGTGATTCTGAAAGATGGTCTGAAAACCAAGGGAATCGATAAGGAAATTTATATGGCAGTGATTTCACTCGCCCTCAAGGAATATCTGGAGGATGTACATGATGTGGAATCTGGCATCATTACCATCAAACCTAAACAGACAAGATGGAATGCTCCGAAATTTAATAATATTAAGTAAAGAACGAAAAGTGAAGAGTGAAGAAACAACGTTCGGCGACCGAGGGGTAAGCCAATTCTACAGCTTTACACTTCATAGAGTTCAATGTTCAAAATTCAAAGGATATGAAGTATCAATATACAGTGAAAGGTATCGACTATGAGGTCGAAATCCAAGATATAGAAGGCAATATCGCCAACGTAACCGTAAATGGCATCCCATTCGAAGTGGAAATGAAACTGCCTGTGAAGGCTGGCAAGCAGAAAGTGAAGTTGAGTGGAGAACAAAAGGAATCAGCACCGACTACCACATCGACCGCAACAGCCACACCGGCAGCAACCACAACAGCAGCCACCCAACCTGCCGCTGCAGCCTCCGGCAAGCCAGTAGTAGCCCCTCTGCCAGGAACCATCAATGAAATCAAGGTGAAGGTGGGCGACAAGGTTAACACTGGCGATACCGTCGTGATCCTTGAAGCCATGAAGATGCAGAACAACATCGAGGCTGAGACTTCCGGAACCATCACCAGCATCAACGTGAACAAGGGCGATGCCGTGATGGAAGGAGATACACTGGTGACTATCGCCTAACACGCGATAAAGCAGGAACAACTATGATTACTCTTTCAAACAAGAAAACTAATCATAAAGTTCAAAGTTCAACTTTCAAAGTTCAAAGTAAATTATGGATTTCATCATACAAAACTTCAATGAGTTCCTGACCTATACTGGCTTTGCAAATGCCACGGCAGGAAATCTCGCCATGATTGTAGTGGGAGCCCTCTTTATCTGGCTTGCCATTAAGAAGGATTTCGAACCGCTTCTTCTGGTTCCTATCGGACTAGGTATCATTCTTGGCAACATCCCCTTCCGTGCAGATGCCGGACTAGAGATTGGCCTGTACGAAGACAACTCAGTATTAAACATTTTCTACCAAGGAGTAAAGCTGGGTTGGTATCCCCCACTCGTCTTCCTGGGTATCGGAGCGATGACAGACTTCTCTGCATTGATATCCAACCCGAAGCTGATTCTGATTGGAGCCGCCGCCCAATTTGGCATCTTCGGTGCTTACATGATAGCCTTAGCGCTAGGTTTCGAACCCAATCAGGCAGCCGGCATTGCCATCATAGGGGGTGCTGACGGACCTACCGCCATCTTCCTGAGCAGTAAGTTAAGTCCTAACCTGATGGGAGCCATCGCCGTTTGTGCCTACTCCTACATGGCATTGGTGCCAGTAATCCAGCCTCCATTGATGCGTCTGCTCACCACCAAGGAAGAGCGTATCATCAAGATGAAGCCAGCCCGCCAGGTATCGCAGACCGAGAAGATTCTCTTCCCAATCGTAGGTTTGCTGCTCACAACCTTCATCGTACCATCGGGACTTCCATTGCTCGGCATGCTCTTCTTTGGAAATCTTCTGAAGGAAAGCGGAAAGACTACCCGACTTGCCAAGACGGCAGGTAGCAGCCTGAATGACATCGTGGTGATGCTGCTCGGACTTACCGTGGGATGCTCCACTCAGGCATCGGAGTTCCTGACACTGAATACCATCAAGATTTTCGCCCTCGGTGCCCTGGCATTCATCATCGCTTCATCCAGCGGTATCCTCTTCGTGAAACTGATGAACCTCTTCCTGCCAAAGGGCAAGAAGCTGAACCCGCTCATCGGAAACGCCGGCGTGAGTGCCGTGCCAATGAGCGCCCGCATCAGTAACAACCTCGGTTTGGAGTACGACCGCCACAACTTCCTGCTCATGCACGCCATGGGCCCTAATGTTGCAGGAGTTATCGGTTCTGCCGTAGCAGCAGGAGCCCTGCTTGGCTTCTTCAATTAAACGATAAAAGGGAATTTGCTCATTTGCAAATTCCCTTTTATCATATATAGGTTTATTACTTCTTTCTATCTTTCCCGAAAAACAGCTTAGCTTTTCCGGATTGTCATTTTACCTTCACGCGAAATGATGATTTCCACCTGATAACTCATACTGCTATCCGGCATCGCCAGCACCACTCTATAATGAACGCCATCAGCATCAACCTTTCTGAACACGATATCACTCAATATCGATTGCTTCAAGAACTCATGAGGAACCTGCTCCTTGAAATCCTCCTTGCGGAAATCTCGACCAAAAATCTTGCGGGAGCCTTGATAGATATTTACATTTACGATATTATCATGGTAAACATTATCAACCTCTACCCCATCATCGTTGTAGTTGCTCTTATAGACCTTGAAAGTTGTAGGATTCACCTGTACATACAGATGCAATTTCTCATCTCCAGCATTCACAACCGTATCACGCTTTACAAGCTTGTTCTGATTAAGTGTCACAGGCTGTTCATGAGAGAATTGCTGCAGATAAGACAGATCATCAGTCTTGACAAGCTTGACAATATCACCATTCTGAACCTTAAACTGGAAAATATGTGCAGCCTGCTTCATGATAGGATACTTGCTCAGATTAGCTCCTTTCATCACGAGCGTATCACCCACGATGTAAAAGTACACAGGCTGGCTGGTAGAATCAGGATAATAGATTGTATCACCTTTAACCCGGAAGACAACATTATCCTCGTCATCTCCATCAAGCCAAATACCCTGCAACAGCTTCTTGGCAGTAGTATCCTCCTTTTGTTCAGGCTGTTCTTTTTCAGACTTCTGTCCACATGCAGCCACCCCCATCAGGAAGCATACCAACAACAAAATGTTAAATGCTTGTTTCATGTTAAATTTAATATTACTCAAAATAATCAGCCTCCTCAAAAGCCTTTGCCTTATTGAGGTCTTTATCTGAGAGTACAACGTTTTCGCCCTCTATAGGCCAAGATATACCTACGGTTTCATCATTCCACCTGATACTAGCCTCATGCTGCGGTGCATAGACGTTATCAACCTTATAAGTAAAAACAGCCTCCTCACTGAGCACAAGGAATCCATGGGCAAAGCCACGAGGAATAAAGAACTGGCGCTTATTATCCTCGCTCAATTCCACCATTATATATTTACCGAAAGTCTTGCTGCTCCGGCGCAAATCAACGGCAACATCCAGAACCTTGCCTTTGATAACACGTACCAGCTTAGCTTGTGAGAATTCACCTTTCTGATAATGAAGTCCGCGCAACACACCGAAACTAGACTTAGACTCGTTGTCTTGTATAAATTCCACATGATGACCTATATGCTCATCAAACTCTGCCTGTTTCCATGCCTCGAAGAAATAACCTCGGGCATCATTGAAAACCTTAGGTTGGATAATCCAAACGCCTTCGATTTCTGTTTCTGTATATTCCATTATACCTTATTTATTTTTTAGGCACAAAGATAATGTTTTTTCTCGGAATGACAAAACAATTAGAACTTTTTATCATTCCGGATAAAATTTTCTTCAAAAACCGTTGGTCTTTTCCGAAAAAATAGCTACCTTTGCAAACGTGAATGAACTAAAAAGACATATAGAGATCCTACTTTTGAGCAACGATTGCGTGATTGTCCCAGAGTTTGGTGGCTTCATGGCTCATCATGTAGATGCACGTTACGATGGCAGAGACAACATGTTTTTGCCACCGCTGAGAACCATTGGCTTTAATCCACAGCTCACAATGAACGATTCACTGCTCGCACTTTCATACGTAGAAACATATGACATCAGCTACCCAGAAGCGCTGAACCGTATTGCAGATGAAGTTGCAGAAATCAAACAGACATTGGAGAATACAGGCAGATTCGAACTCAACGATATCGGCACCATCATATTGAATGAAACCGGCAATTATACTTTCGAACCTTGTGAAGCTGGCATCTTAACACCTGAGCTGTATGGTTTAGGCGGTTTCGACATGCTTCCACTCGCACAGATTTCGAATACGGAAACAGCCGAACATACTACAGTCGTTGAGATGACTGCAGACGAATACAAGCCTGCGCAGCAGAGAGAGAGTTCCGACATTAAGAAAGAGGCAAACATTGTCTCTGCCAACAACTCCGTATTCATCAACGAAGAAGAGGAAGAAGAGAACTCAAGTACAGAATTTATCAGTATCCGAAAGAGTTGGCTTCGCAATATAGCTGCAGCCTGCATCGCCATCATTGCTTTTTTCACACTTTCTACCCCATTAGGCACTTCTAATGTCCAGAAGAGTCAAATCGACACAGGTATGCTTACCAAGGTAATGCCTAAGGAATTGACACAGCCTGCCCACGAGTTGGTATTAGCCAACAATGTTCAGGCTGCAGAAACCCCTGCCGCCAATACTGGCAAGATGACCCAGGACAGCGAAATAACCACCACATCTTCTGCCTATTACAGCATTGTACTGGCTAGCCGTATTACCAAGCGCAATGCTGCCACATACGCAGAATATTTACAGAACAAGGGGTTCAAGGAAGCTCGAGTACTTATCACCGATACCAATGTAAAAGTAATCTACGGATCGTACAGCACAGAAAATGAGGCATATACAGCTCTCAATCGCTTACACAGCTATGAGGAGTTCACGGATGGCTGGATTACAAAAGTAAAGGAATAATCAAGAAACAAAAGAAATAAAGAAAAAAACATATGAAAAGAGTACGCTGCCCGAAATGCGATAATTTCATCACATTCGATGAAACCAAGTATGAAGCAGGTCAAAGCCTCGTCTTCGTTTGCCCAAACTGCAACAAACAGTTTGGAATCCGCATGGGTGTATCCAAACTTCGCGAAACCCGCAAGGAAGAGACTATAGACGAAAATGCCAATGAAAACGGCGTGGGTTCTATCGTAGTTATCGAGAACGTATTCGCATACAAGCAGGTCATTCCACTTCAAATGGGTGATAATGTAATTGGCAGATACATGAAAAACAGTGGCATCAACTGTCCTATTGAGACTGTAGACCCTAGCGTAGACATGAACCACTGCGTCATCAATGTCAGCCGCGACAAAAAAGGACGTTTAAAGTACGTTCTCCGCGATGGTCCAAGCTATACAGGAACCTTCGTAGACAATGAGATATTGGGCGACCGTGAACGACGTGTCATCGAAGACGGTACCCTCTTCACCATCGGAGCAACGAGTATCATTCTCAGAACGGCTGATAGCGAAGAAAAATAAAAGAAAAAATAGAAGACAAGATAAAATGAAAGAAAAACCGTCTTTATTATCACCATTCGGGATAATATAGACGGTTTTTCTGTCCCTTTTACTAACTATCTGCAAGAATTTTCCTTGTTTCCGTAATCTTTTTGCTAATATTTTCTTTAAATTGAAAGAAAATATGTACCTTTGCAACTGAAAATTAGAAACACGTTAGGTTATGGATGTAGCAATCGTAAAATACAATGCCGGAAACATCTATTCGGTAGTCAACGCCATGAAGCGTTTAGGGATTGAGCCTATGCTCACCGATGATGCCGAAATACTTCAGAAAGCAGACCGTGTACTCTTCCCGGGACAAGGTCAAGCTCGAGAAGCCATGGATTATCTAAAGGCACACAAACTGGATCAAGTGATAAAAAACTTGAAACAACCCGTCCTGGGCATCTGCGTAGGGCAGCAACTGTTGTGCCGTCACTCGGAGGAAGGCAATGTAGACTGCATCGGCATCTTTGATGTAGATGTAAAGCGTTTTCAACCGCAGAAGCATGAAGACAAAGTGCCAGCTATGGGATGGAATGAGATTTACGATTTGAAAACAGACCTTTATAGGGGATTCGGCAACAGAATTGACGAAACAGACGAAGTCATTTCAGATGCCTTATCACATCCCTACTCTTATTTCGTACATAGTTATTATGTACCTCTCTGCGAGGAGACAATCGCCAAGGCAGATTATATTCTTCCCTACAGCGCATCGCTCCACAAAGATAATTTCTTCACTTGCCAATTTCATCCGGAAAAAAGCAGCAAGGTGGGAGAACAGATTATAAAGAACTTCTTAGAGATAAAAGAAATATGATAGAATTAATTCCAGCCATCGACTTGATTAATGGTCAGTGTGTCAGACTTACCAAGGGCGACTACGACCAGAAAAAAGTCTACAATGATAATCCTGCCGAAGTGGCTAAACAATTTGAAAGTCTGGGATTTAAGAGACTTCATGTAGTAGACCTGGACGGTGCCAAATCAAAGCACATCGTGAATGATGCCGTACTGAAAGCCATCACTGCAGAGACAAATCTTGTGGTTGATTTTGGCGGTGGCATCAAGACCGAGGAAGATATAGAGAAGGCTTTTGCCGCTGGGGCAACGATGGTAACAGTGGGTAGTATCGCCGTGACCAATCCCGACCTTTTTATGGAATGGCTGGACAAGTATGGAGCAGATAAACTCATTCTGGGAGCCGATGTAAGAAACGGCAAGATTTCCATCAATGGCTGGAAAGAAGATTCTTCAGAAGACCTTCTTCCATTCCTCAAGAAGTACATTGATAAAGGAGTGCGCTACGTACTCTGCACGGAAATCAGCAAGGACGGAACCTTACAGGGTCCAGCCATCGACCTATATAAAAAGGTTATGGAAACCTATCCTCAGTTGCATCTCATCGCTTCTGGCGGTGTAAGCTGCAATGAAGACATACTGGCTTTGGAAGCCACTGGCATTCCTGCCGTAGTCTTTGGAAAAGCATTCTACGAGGGTAAAATCAATATTGAAAAGCTGGTTGTTAGTGATTAGTTGTTAGTGATTAGTGATTAGCTAGGAGTTAAGTAATCATAAAGTTCAAAGTCCAATGTTCAAAGTTCAAAGTAAAAAAGGCTTGGCAAAACGAATCGTCCCTTGCCTCGATGTCAAGAACGGAGAGACAGTAAAGGGTACCAACTTCGTCAACCTCCGTAGTGCAGGCGATCCAGTAGAACTGGGTAAAGCCTATAGCGATGCCGGAGCCGACGAACTCGTCTTTCTCGACATTACTGCCAGCTTCGAAGAGCGCAAGACCTTTACCGATATGGTGACTCGTGTGGCTGCCGAAATCAACATTCCATTTACTGTGGGCGGTGGCATCAACGAGCTTAAAGACGTTGATCGTCTATTGAATGCAGGAGCCGACAAGGTGAGCATCAACAGTGCTGCCATCCGACATCCTGAACTCATCAATGAGATAGCCAATCATTACGGTTCTCAGGTTTGCGTATGCGCCATTGATGCCCGCCTGGATGCAGATGGATGGCATTGCTACGTGAAGGGTGGCCGAGAACGGGTAGAACTTGGCTTGTTCGACTGGGCAAAGGAAGTAGCTGACCGCGGTGCTGGCGAGATTCTCTTCACCAGTATGGATCATGACGGCGTAAAGCAAGGTTTTGCCAACGAAGCTCTTGCCCGACTGGCCGAAGAGGTAAGTATCCCAATCATCGCATCAGGTGGCGCAGGCAAGATGGAGCATTTCCGTGATGCATTCACATTAGGAAAAGCTGATGCAGCCTTGGCAGCCAGCGTCTTCCACTTTGGCGAAATCGCCATTCCTGACCTCAAGCACTACTTGAGAGAAGAAGGTATCAACGTGAGAATATAAAAAGAAAATAAACTGTTTAAACAAGATACAATGGAAATAGATTTTGAAAAAATGGGTGGACTTGTTCCGGCAATCATCCAGGACGCAGTAACCAAAAACGTCTTGATGCTTGGCTTCATGAACAAGGAAGCATACGATAAAACCATAGAAACAAAGAAGGTAACCTTCTGGAGCCGCTCCAGAAACTTCCTTTGGACAAAAGGCGAGACATCAGGAAATTTCCTCAACCTCGTCAGCATCCAGAACGATTGCGATAACGACACCTTATTGGTAAAGGTACATCCAGACGGACCTACCTGCCACAAGGGTACAGATACTTGCTGGGCAGAAGAGAACACTCTGAATCCGATTCTCTTCCTGTCAGAACTTCAAGACTTCATTGATAAGCGCCATGAAGAGATGCCAGAAGGCAGCTATACAACAAGTCTTTTCAAGAAAGGCGTTAACAAAATGGCACAAAAGGTTGGAGAAGAAGCAGTTGAGACTATCATCGAAGCCACAAACGGCAATGACGAAAAGCTCATCTACGAAAGTTCAGACCTCCTCTACCATCTCATCGTATTGCTCACCAGCAAGGGCTTGAGAATAGAAGATGTAGTGAAGGAATTACAGATGCGCCACGACCCGGAATGGGATAAGAAACGCCGCATAGCCAAAAGCAAGGGCGAGATGAAATAAACCAATAACAAAGAGAAAAAATTAGGAGATGTTAATAGATTATCAAAATGTAAGCATATACCAAGCCGACAAATGCATCCTCAAGGACATCAATTTCCATATTGATGAAGGCGAGTTTGCTTACCTTATCGGTAAAGTGGGATCTGGTAAGAGTTCTCTTTTAAAGACTCTTTATTGCGAGCTTGATCTAGTAGAAGGCGAAACCGAGAAAGCAGAAATCCTCGGTAGAGACCTCAAGACCATCAAGCGCAAGGAAATACCAGCATTACGCAAAGAACTGGGCATTATCTTCCAGGACTTCCAGCTGCTCCACGACCGCACAGTCCGCAAGAACTTTGAGTTCGTGCTCAAGGCAACTAAATGGAAGGGAAAGAAAGAAATCACCCAGCGCATTGAGGAAGTTCTCAACGAGGTTGGCATGATAGATAAAATCGACAAGATGCCTCATGAACTCTCTGGCGGTGAGCAGCAGCGTGTGGCTATAGCAAGAGCTCTGCTCAACAATCCTAAGATTATCATCGCAGATGAGCCTACGGGCAATCTCGACCCAGAGACTGCCACCAACATTGTGAGTCTGCTGAAAGACATCACCAAACAAGGCACCGCCGTAGTGATGACAACTCACAACATCCCGATGCTTGACAAATTCCCAGGTATCGTATATCGCTGCAAAGACGGAATTTTACGCGACGTAACAAAAGAATACAATCACATCGACCTCACTGAAGATGGCGAGGAGAATTAAATGAAATGTAAATTATAAATTATTAAAATATTACGACTATGAAGGTAATGAAATTCGGAGGTACTTCTGTAGGCTCACCAGAGCGCATGAAGGGAGTAGCCTCTTTGGTTACAGAATCAGGTGAACCAACTTTCATCGTATTGTCTGCGATGAGCGGTACAACAAACTCTCTCGTTGAGATCTCTGACTATCTTTACAAGAAGAACCCAGAGGGTGCAAACGAGGTAATCAACAACTTGGAGAAGAAATACATGCAGCACGTGGAAGAGCTCTACTCTACAGATGAGATGAAACAGACCACACGTGAGTTCCTGCAGGGAGAGTTCAACTATCTCCGCTCATTTACCAAGGATCTCTTCACTTCTTTCGAGGAGAAGAGCATCGTAGCTCAAGGTGAGATGATGAGCACCAACATGGTTGTAAACTACTTGAAGGAACAGGGCGTAAAGGCAGTATTGCTCAACGCATTGGATTTCATGCGCACAGACAAGAATGCTGAGCCAGACCCACAGTACATCAAGGAAAAGCTTGCCGCTCTCATGGAGGAGAACCAGGGCTATCAGATTTACATCACCCAGGGCTTCATCTGCCGCAATGCTTACGGTGAGATAGACAACCTCCAGCGTGGTGGTAGCGACTACACAGCATCACTCATCGGTGCAGCTCTCCCGGCTGAGGAGATTCAGATTTGGACAGATATCGACGGTATGCACAATAACGACCCTCGTATAGTTGAGCACACAGAAGCTGTTCGCCAGCTTAACTTTGAAGAGGCTGCCGAGTTGGCTTACTTCGGTGCAAAGATTCTCCACCCTACCTGCGTACAGCCAGCTAAGTATGCCGGCATTCCTGTACGCTTGAAGAACACCATGGATCCAAAGGCTGACGGTACCATCATCGACAACGTCATCGTTCGTGGCAAGATCAAGGCTGTTGCTGCCAAAGACAACATCACAGCTATCAAGATTAAGAGTAGCCGCATGTTGCTCGCCACAGGTTTCCTGCGCAAGGTATTTGAAATCTTCGAGAGCTACCAGACTCCCATCGACATGATTGCTACCTCAGAGGTAGGCGTGAGCATGAGTATCGACAACGACACTCACCTCAACGACATCGTCAATGAGCTGAAGAAGTATGGTACTGTTACCGTAGATGCAGACATGTGTATCATCTGCGTTGTTGGTGACCTGGATTGGAGCAATGTAGGCTTCGAGACCATCGCAACCGATGCATTGAAGAATATCCCTATCCGCATGGTTTCATACGGTGGCAGCAACTACAACATCTCATTCCTCATCAAGGAAAGAGACAAGAAGCAGGCATTACAGAACTTGAGCAAGGTATTGTTCGAGAAGTAATATAACAGTGAAGAACGAAGAGTGAAGAGTGGAGAATTCGTATGTAATGATTCCTGTCCACTCTTCGTTTGATTTCTAATTTGACTATAATAAAATTTTAATTTAAAACTAAGCGAAATGAAAGGAACATTTCCGATAGACAAATTTCAGGAGATACAGACTCCATTTTACTATTACGACACCAATGTGTTGCGCCAAACCTTGAAGACCATCAACGAAGAGGCTGGCAAACATCCGGGATTTGAGGTTCACTATGCCGTGAAGGCAAACGCCAATCCTAAGGTGCTCAACATCATCTGTCAGGCAGGATTAGGAGCCGACTGCGTGAGCGGAGGAGAGATTCAGGCTGCCATCAAGGCAGGTTTCCCTGCCAGCAAGATTGTATATGCAGGTGTAGGCAAGAGTGATTGGGAAATCAATCTCGGTCTGGAGAAGGGCATCTTCTGCTTCAATGTAGAGAGCATTCCGGAACTTGAGATTATTAACGAACTTGCAGAAAAACAGAATAAGATAGCTCAGGTTTGCTTCCGCATCAACCCTGATGTGGGCGCTCATACTCATGCCAACATCACAACCGGTCTGGCAGAGAACAAGTTCGGTATCGCCATGCGCGATATGGAGAGCGTCATCGAGGAAGCTGCAAAAATGAAGAACATCAAGTTCCTGGGACTTCACTTCCACATTGGTAGTCAGATACTTGACATGGGTGACTTCGAGGCTCTCTGCAACCGAATCAACGAGTTGCAGAACCAGCTGGAAGCTCATCATATCGTGGTTAAGAACATCAACGTAGGTGGTGGCCTGGGCATCGATTATAACCACCCTAACCGTGTACCAATCCCTGACTTCAAGGATTACTTTGATACATACGCCAAGAAGTTGAAGTTGCGTGATGGTCAGAAACTCCACTTCGAGTTAGGTCGTGCCGTAGTAGGTCAGATGGGAAGCCTCATCACCAAGACCCTCTACATCAAACAGGGTACAGCCAAGCAGTTCGCCATCGTTGATGCCGGAATGACCGATTTGATTCGCCCTGCCCTCTATCAGGCATATCACAAAATCGAGAATATCTCCAGCGATGAACCTATGGAGACATACGATGTGGTAGGCCCTATCTGTGAATCAAGCGATGTATTCGCTAAGGCAACCGACTTGAACAAGACCCATCGCGGCGACCTCATCGCTCTCCGCTCTGCCGGCGCTTACGGTGAGATTATGGCGAGTCAGTACAATTGCCGTCAGTTGCCAAAGGGTTACATCACTGAAGACTTTTAAAGTCAAATGCCGTATGCCCCCAGAAGGGCAAAAGCATAAGAAATACGAGAAAAAGAAATGATGACAATTAGTTTAACAACTATTATAGCTGGCGCAGCAGTGGTTTTATTGGCGATTCTCGGATCGCTGATAAACCCATTCCTGCGCTCGCTGCGTTTTCCTAAAACAGAGGAAAATGAGGAAGATACTCCGGTATCCAAAGAACCGATAACAGTAATTATTACCGCTCATGATAATCTGCCCGAACTGGAACGCAACCTCCCGCTGTTCCTCAAGCAGCAATACGCTGCCGATTATCAGGTCATCGTAGTCTGCCAAAGCACAGATGCAGAAACCCAGGACTATCTCAAGCGCTTGTCTGCAGAGAATCCTCATCTGTATTATACATACATTCCTGAGAGTTCCCGCTATATGAGCCGCAAGAAATTGCAGATTACGCTCGGTGTAAAAGCAGCCAAGTATGAATGGATCATCCTCACCGAGCCAAACTGCAAGCCAAAGAACGACAATTGGCTGACAGCCATGTCTCAACACTTCTGTCAATCATGCAATCTGGTCCTGGGCTATGTAGAACTGGATGAAGAAACCAAAGGAGTCCGCCGCTTCGACAGCATACGCAAGGCATTCTATCTGTTAAGACGTGCCCAGCACTCTTATGGCTATCGCAGCCACATGCCAAACGTAGCTTTCCGCAAGAGCCAGTTCATGCAGGAACAAGGCTACCAGGGCAACCTGGAGTATGTACGTGGAGAATATGATTTCCTTGTCAACAAGTATGGACAACTGGGAGAAACAGCTGTAGTATTGGATAGCGATGCCTGGCTGGTCCGTGACGAACCAACCAACAAGTCATGGCACAACGCCCACCTCTATCACCTGTCATCACGAAAGAGTTTAGATAGGGCGAAATCGATGCGTACTCTGATGTTCTTCGATCATCTCTTCCCTCATCTCAGCCTCATTGCTTCTATTGCAGTATTAGCTTTCGCCATCATCACGCAGGATTGGCTCTTAACGGGAATAGCCGGCTTCGCTCTCCTGTTGCTCTTCCTGCTCCGCATGATCATTGCCATCAAGGCCATCAGGCACTTCGACGATGAGATGAACATCATCAAGTTGCCGTTCTATGAATATGGAATCATCTGGAGAAACCTCGCCAACAAGATAAGATATTGGCGTGCAGACAAGAATGACTTCACCAGCCATAAGCTGTAAGATACCGGAGAAATAGATTTCGGGAAATAGATTACAAGAGGAAAATCTGGATTAAAGGATTTTAAAAAGACACAACCATGAAAGTATATTTGTATATAGCTAAACAGAAGAAGACGCTGAAAATGTACCTCCCATACATTGAAGCACTTGGCAAAAAGCTCGACATCACCCACAATCTGGCAGATGCCGACATCGTTATGATATTGGGAGCATGGACCATGCAGGGAGCACAGCTTGCCGGAAAATCACGCAAGATGGGCATTCCATACATGGTGTGTCCACTCGGAGACATCTCTGAACGAAACCGGAAGAATCCTCACCTCAAGCGCAGCCTCCAGTCGCTCGTGTATCAGAAGACGATGTATCAAAAAGCTGATCTCGTCATCGCCACAACACCGATGGAGAAGAACTATCTCGCCCAGCTGGGTTGGAACAAGAACATCGCCCTGATCAGATATTTCGGTTACAGTCATCTCACATCAGAAGGCGCCATGCTGGACAACTGGGCAGACACCAACATCTCTACCCTTTCCGGTTTTGAACAGCACAAGGCAGAAATGATTGCAGCACAGACCAAGGAACCTATCATCGCTCAAATCCTGCAGATAAAGAGTCGTATGCCTCACCAGAACATTCCACAGAACTATCTGGACAGCCTGCATACCTTATTATATGCCGATAATTATGATGAGGATGCCATCAATGAGGAATTGCAGACGCTGAAGCTTTCCGGCTATGCGGCAGCAGTATTCCAGGCGATGACAGAGAAAACCGGACTTACCGAGGGCTTCATGCCCCTTCCGGCAAAAAAAAGCAGAAAAAGCAAGGAGATACTGAGATATGTAAAATAGGACAAAAGCAGAAAAGGGCTACCTTCACAGGCAGCCCTTTCTACATATTGTACAAAAACATTATGAATTCTTTCTATTAGCGAACAAGATTCTTATTTTTCTGATAAGTAACTATTCTATCTAAAAGTCACAATAAACCGAATATATCTTAAGTTTCAAACATCTTCTTGTTTTCGTTTGCAAAGGTACTACTTTTTCTCTGAATGTGCAATACCTAAAAATGGGGGTTTTCACTATTACCTAATAGTAGGTATCTGAAAAAAGATAAACATACGATAGTTTCCGGAATATACAGGATCAGGACAAGAAAACTGCGTATTTCTGAATAGAATACACAGAGATATGAATTTATATCACAGAGATACGGAGTGAAAAACACAGAGATACGGATTTATTTCACAGAGATATCCCTGAAAAACCCAGAGTTTTCAAACGCAGACAATAAAAAAACTGCAAGTCAGATATGAAATCCAACCTGCAGTTTCTATTAAAATCTCTCTCTCAATCTATTTTGATTCTTGAATCAACACCTGCGTGATTACTTCAAACCACGGTTGATGAGTGTAGCATTCAAAAGCATCACGTACTTGCGATACTGTGTATTGTTGAGGATGCTGTGCATGTACTTCAAATCCTTGATGACAGCCTTGTCAATCATAGCTGCACGATCCTCCTTAGATGCAGAAGCAGCATTCATCATGTCTGCTGTGAAGTTCTTGTGAACGTCAGAAACAGCATCAACCTGATCGATATTAAGTGACAATGCATCAGCCAAGCTACCCATCTTGATGTTCATGTTGTAAGCTGCTGTTGCGTTTGTAGCCTCTTCTGCTGCAAAAGTAGTTGTCATACTCAACAATGCTACTGCTAAAATCATAATCTTCTTCATAATCTTTTTACCTTTCTTTACTTTACGAGTCTCATGGAGCAGATATCCTAATTGCTCCGTTTCCTGAGAACTCTTGTTAAACATTATCCTATAGTCTTATTTCTTTAAGACGCTGCAAAGATACGAACTTTCTGCTGTGTGCGCAAACATTTATTTGTTTTTTTTCAAAAATCCGTTTATTATTTGACATAAATCAACAAGAGCAGTCTAAAACCAGGAGCAGAAAGTAATTTTTTACAGATTTTAGCTAACAAATTGTAAGATGGCTCAAAATAATTAAGGTGGAGAGGAAAATTTCCTTGATTTCTCTTCCATATCCCAATATTTATTTGTACCTTTGCAGAAGTTAAGCAACAATTAAAGAATAAATGGAACAACAGACACATATAGACAAGGCACTGGCATTTATGGAAAGCTTGGAAAAACTCGGCAGCCAACTGAAGGCAGCCGAAGAACAGCAGAAGCATTTCATCGCCCGCATGCTTGAACTGAAAAAGGCAAATCAGACAGAAGGTGATGAATATGCAGAACTATCCCAAAAGAGCAAGAGCCTGCAAGACATCATAGACAAATGGCGTCCTATCTATCTGGAGCGCATGGAAATGGTGAAAAGCGTCAGCATTCAAAGACGCCAACGCATGAATAAGAAAAAATAAAATCATATTGCCTATATATATAAAATAGGTAATAGTATCAAAACAAGATAAAATAAAAACATAAATAATAATGGAATCAAACAACAAGAACAAATTTATTGTAGTGTCTTATGCACTCTACGATGTAACTAAAGGTGATAACGGTGAAGAAATGCTCATCGAGCGTACAACAGACGAGCGTCCTTTCATCTTCATCAGCGGCATGGGCGTAACATTGCCAGCATTCGAAGAGAAGATGGTAAATCTTGAAAAGGGCGAGGAGTTCGACTTTGAGCTGGAGCCAGAGCAGGCTTATGGCCTCCACTATGACGAGCGCGTACTCGATCTCGACAAGCAGATCTTTACAGTCAATGGCCAGTTTGATGCTCAGCACGTACAGGTTGGTGCCATCATCCCATTGCAGAACGAGGACGGCAACCACTTCAATGCTGTCGTTAAGAATATCACCGACGAGAAGGTTACATGCGACCTCAACCATCCATTGGCAGGTTTGAAGCTCAACTTCTGCGGTCAGGTATTGGAAAGCCGTGAAGCAACAGCTGAGGAAATCGCTAAGATGGCTCAGATGATCAGCGGTGAAGCTGGTGGTTGCGGTGGCGGTTGCGACAACTGTGGTGGCGACTGCAAGGACGGCAACTGCAAAGGCGGCTGCGATTGCAACAAGTAATATTTGAGAATAAACTATAGCGGCTGTCTCAAGCAAAATTGGGATAGCCGCTCTTCATATCAACTCATGAGGCTTACCTACCCTATCATCATGGGAAGAACGAGCCTCTATATCATACATAGGACAATGAGGAATACATTTGGCAATCTTTTCACTCTCACCACTTTCGGAGAGAGTCACGGCATAGCTGTAGGAGGCGTCATCGACGGTTTCCCTGCTGGCATTGACATAGACATGGACTTTATCCAGAGCGAACTGAATCGTCGACGCCCTGGACAAAGTCACATTACTACTGCCCGAAAGGAAGCAGACAAGGTGGAATTTCTAAGTGGTGTCTTCGAGGGGAAGTCAACGGGAACACCTATCGGCTTTGAAGTACGAAACCAGAACCAGCATTCTCAAGACTATGAGAACATGCGCTGTCTGTTTCGCCCATCACATGCCGACTTCACCTACAACGAGAAGTATGGCATCAGAGACCATCGTGGAGGCGGACGCTCATCTGCCCGCATCACCATCTCACGCTGCGTGGGTGGCGCCCTTGCCAAGTTGGCACTCCGCCAGCTGGGCATCAGCATCACTGCCTACACATCGCAGGTGGGAAACATCGCTTTGGAGAAAGATTACCATCAGTATGACCTCAACACCATCGAAGACAATCCGGTACGTTGTCCGGACCAGGCTAAAGCCAAGGAGATGGAAGACCTCATTGCCCAGGTTAAAGCCGACGGTGATACCATTGGAGGCATCATCACATGCGTAATCAAGGGAAGCCCTGCGGGACTGGGTGAACCGGAATTCGACAAGCTCCATGCACAACTGGGTGCAGCCATGCTCGGCATCAATGCCGTGAAGGGTTTTGAATATGGAGAGGGATTTGCTGGCGTTACCGCCCGTGGAAGCGAACAGAATGATGTGTTTGTTCCGAAGGATGAAAATACAAATCAGGCTGCAGATAAATCCATCAACCAGGATGTTGTAGCCCGCATCACGACCAGAAGCAATCATAGCGGAGGTATCCAGGGCGGTTTGAGCAATGGTCAGGATATCTATTTCCGGGTAGCATTCAAGCCTGTAGCCACCCTATTGATGAAACAGGACACTGTGGATTTGGAAGGAAATCCGACCAAGCTTACAGCCCGCGGCCGACATGATCCATGCGTATTGCCAAGAGCCGTACCAGTAGTAGAGGCAATGGCAGCCATGGTTATCCTGGATAACTATCTGATGAATAAAACCATAAAACTTTAATTAGTGATTAGTTAGTAGTGATTAACAAACTTATCACTACTAACTAATCACTAATTATTACCTAAAGTTTACTGTCCTTTAATAGTTTAGGGCAATGCTCATTGAAAAAGCATTTATCACAAAGCGGCTTGGCACTCTTGCAGATATATCTGCCATGCAGCAGAATCCAATGATGAGCATTCGGAATATCCTCTGCAGGAATATGCTTCATCAGATAATCCTCTACCTTGCGAGGCGTATCTGCCGTGCGGGGCACCAATCCCATACGATGGCTCACACGATAGACATGCGTATCCACCGCCATCGTAGCATAGCCGAACCATACGGCACGAATCACGTTCGCAGTCTTGCGCCCCACTCCAGCCAACTTCACCAGATCATCAGTCGCCTCAGGCACTTCGCCCCCAAACATCTCCACCAATTGACGGGACATCTGGGCAAGATGCTTTGCCTTGGCATTGGGATAGCTGACGGAACTGATCAGTTCATAAATATCCTCCTCACTCGCCTGCGCCATGTGCAGAGCATCGGGATAACGGGCAAAAAGAGCCGGAGTAACCATATTGATACGCTTATCGGTACATTGGGCCGAAAGCAAGGTAGCCACCAGAAGCTGAAATGCGCTACCGAAGTGCAACTCGGTAGTCACATTCGGCAGCGCATCTCTGAAGTGATTCAATATAAAATTATATCTTTCGTTACGAAGCATATTGTTTATTTTTTAGCAGGAGTTTTCTCTGCACCCTTCAACTTACCCTTGTAAGCCTTGTTCAAGCCAGCAATCACCTCGTTGGTAATATCCAAAACCTTATCAGCATAGAGCAGGTTATCACCACTCTTAGAGAAGATGATGCTATACTTCTTTTCCTTGTTATATCTATTGAGATAGTTGGCAATGCTGTCGTGGAGAGCCTTGTTATACTTGTCCTGCTCAGCAGCAAACTCATTGCTCAAACGCTGCTGCAATCCCTGAAGGTCATTGTTCTGCTTCTGAAGACCAGCCTGAATAGCCTCAGCCTGCTCACGAGTATATGCGTTCTGCTGAATCTTCTGCTGGAAATTAGCAGCAGCAGCCTGCAACTGCTGCCCCTTCTGTGCGATAGTAGCCTGAATATTCTGACCCTTCTTCTCCAAGATAGAAGAATACTCCTTAGCAAAGGTATACTGAGTCATGATTGAGTCAACCTCAACGTATGCAACCTTCAACCCCGTAGAAGCCTTAGTCTCTGACTTAGCCTCAACCTGAGGCTGTGACTTGTTGCAAGATGCCAATGACAAAGCAGCAACAGCAGCAATAGCCACTGAACTCAAAATGTTCTTTTTCATTTTCTAGTATTTTATAATTTATATTTCTACTTATTAATTTCTTACTCCCGGTAAATTCAATTCATTCATATTTCTAATAAGCCTTATTGGCTTCACGCGCCTCGCGATCCTGATCTACCACACAGTGGATGCCCATCTTGCGCAAGCCCGGATTATCGTGAACATGCTGGGAAGAGAACTTACCATTCTTTTTGAAAATCAATTTCACGCTAAATAATGCCATTGCTATAGCAATTATTAACAGACTTAATAACATTAATTTTACCATTTTTATTACCTTTGCAGTGCCTTAGTGCACTTCGCGTTGCAAAGGTACGATTTTTCGAGGAAAACTCAAAATAAAATAAAGAAATAATAGAAAATTCAAAACAAAATAACATAAATATATCAATAAATGGAAAAAAAAGAATTAAAACCTGCTCTCGTGTTTGAGCAGTTCGCTAAAATCAACGAAATACCTCGCCCTTCCAAGCATGAGGAAAACATGATTGAGTACTTGAAGGAATTCGGCAAAAGCCATCAGCTCGAGACTCTGGTCGACGAAACAGGAAACGTTCTCATTCGCAAGGCTGCAACTCCAGGATATGAGAACGCTGATACCATCATCCTCCAGAGCCACATGGATATGGTTTGCGATAAATTGGTAGACGTAGAGTTCGACTTCCATAAGGATGCCATCCAGACCTACGTAGACGGTGAATGGCTGAAGGCAAAGGGTACTACCCTCGGTGCTGACGACGGTATCGGCTGTGCCATCGAACTTGCCATCCTCGCTGCCGACGATATCGAGCATGGTCCTATCGAGTGCGTCTTCACCCGTGATGAGGAAACAGGATTGACAGGTGCCGTTGGCATGAAGGCTGGTTTCATGACCGGCAAGATGCTCATCAACCTCGATTCAGAGGATGAGGGACAGATTTTCGTATCATGTGCAGGCGGTCAGACTACCAAGGCTACCTTCCACTTCAACCGTGAGGAGGCTCCTGCAGGTTATTTCTTCATGGAGGCTGCCCTGAAGGGTCTCAACGGTGGTCACTCAGGCGATGACATCAACAAGAAGCGCGCCAATGCCATCAAGTTGCTTGCACGTTTCCTCTTCCTGGAGAATGAGAAGCTGGGTGGTGAACTCCGTCTGGTTAGCTTCAACAGCGGAAAGATGCACAATGCCATCCCTCGTGACGGCAAGATTGTCTTCGCTGTCAAGAATGAAGCTAAAGAGCAGGTACGTGCTGATTGGAACATCTTCGCTTCTGAAGTAGAGGATGAATTCCACGTTACAGAACAGTCTATGCAGTTCAACATGGGTTCTGCCGATGCTGCTCCTGTCATCGAGAAGACCGTTGCAGACAAGTTCATCATGGCTTTGCAGGCTGTAGACAATGGTCCTCTTACCAACTGTCAGGACGAGGCACTCGCCGAGATGGTAGAGACTTCCAGCAATGTGGCAAGCGTTGCTACCGACGGAAACAGCATCCACATCGTGGCTTCTCAGCGCAGTAACGTGATGAGCAACCTGGATAATATGACCAACACTGTAAAGGCAGCATTCCTCCTGGCTGGAGCCGAGGTAAACGTTGGCGGAAAATACCCTGCATGGAAGATGCGTGCCAACAGCAAGCTGACCGACATCACCGTGAAGAGTTACGAAAAGCTCTTCGGCAAGAAGCCATTGGTAAAGGGCATCCATGCCGGTCTGGAGTGCGGTCTCTTCTCTGAGCGTTACCCAGACCTCGACATGGTAAGCTTCGGTCCTACTCTTCGCAATGTTCACACTCCAGACGAGGCTCTTCTGATTCCTACCGTCCAGATGGTATGGGATCACTTGCTGGACATTCTGCGCAGCGTTAAATAACAACAGATATTGTTTCATTTCCCACATTCTCAGGATATGAAAAAGATATTATATGTATTGACATTGGGCTTCGTATTGGCTCTCACCTCCTGTGGAGACCAGTACAAGGCCAAGTCACTGGTCAAGGATTTCCTGAATGAGAACCTTGCCACGGACAACGACTGCAGCTATGAGCGATTCAGCAATCTCACTCCTACTGCCATGATTGACATAGATAAAGTAAAATCAATGCGCAAGGAGATGAGCACTTTGCCATACATCAAGAAAGACATCAGCTATAATGACAATGCCATTACCGACACCTTATTATATATAAGGGCCACTTATAAGCTGACCGACAAAGATGGCAAACAGCAAGAGCTCACACAGACATTCTATATGGACAAGGCGCTGACTCATGTTGTCGCCTTCAAGCAAAACTAACCAAAAAGGTGCCAGCCATTCTCTGACGAGATTGCTGACACCTTTTTCTATTTTACACACATATTTTCTATCTTATACACATATTTCTTTCTTACACACATATAAAAACTAAGAAGCCATTTCCTCTTTTACGTATCTTCGCACACTCTTACGCGCATTACCTAAATAATGCTCTGCACACTTATATTTGATGTTCAGGTGGAGAGCAATGTCCTTCACTGTCATTCCTTCCAGGTTTAACCTATAGACACTACTTTGCTTCTCTGAAAGTTGTGCAATACCATTTTCCAGTTTCGCCTGAATCTCATGGGCAGAATAGATGGTAGCAACATCATCTACATACCTGTTCTGCCAATCAGTATTCCGGACCACATTCTCATATTTTTCCAGACAGTGCCTGTGACGCCAATAATCCAGAATAAGATTGCGTGCTATAGTATATACCAGACAAGGTAAAGTAATACGTGTAATCATACAATCCATCTTCAACAAGCGCACGAAAACATTCTGCACGATATCTTCTGCCTGCTCGGCTTTTTCATCCCCCAGCAAGCGAGAAGCTACAAAACCTTTCAATTCGGCGTAGCACTCTGTATAGTATTCAGCAATGATGCTGTGCTTAGATTCAATGTTCTGTTCCATGATGGTGGTTTTGATTATTATGTTTTTACATTAATTGTATTGCAAAGGTACGAAAAACAGATAGCATCACCAAAGAAATGAGATAAAAAAATGTGCTAAATGTCTGCTTTGAAACATTTAGCACATATCTAGAAACAATTTGTAACCTTCAATGTTACATTTCGTAAAGTAATATACACTTTAATAAAGCCCCAATTACTTGATCATATCCACACTTCTCTTCAGGAAAGCATCAAGAGACGCACCCTTCAGCATACCGTTCTGCAACAGGGCGAGGTCGATAAGCTGATGAACAATGTTGTTGTTCTTGGCATAACCCGAGATGATATCATTGCGCTTTGCCTTCTCATCGCTGATAGCCTTCTCTGTATTGTGAACATCATCCTTCTCTTCCTGGGTAATCTCCTCTGGCTTCTTCTTGCCCTGCTCCTGATGAAGTACTGCAAGACGAGCCTCCTGACCCTTGATTTCAGCAAGGATTGGCTTCAATGCATCTGCTGTATTAGCCTCAGCATCCTCCAATACCTTCTTCACCAAAGCATGGTCGGAGTTCAACACGATGTTGTAGCTGTCTGGCATCTGACCGTAGAAGTTCATGCCTGTCTGGAACTGGCTCATCGCCTTCATACGGCGCATGTACTCATTCTGGGTGATGAGCACTGGCTGGTTCTGCTCGCCCAAAGCCTGAATCTCTACAAAGAACTCTGCCTTGTCGAGCTTAGGCATCTGAGAACGGAATACTTCTGTCAAGTTGTCAGACTGGTCTTTTGTCAAATCTGTCTTCTTGGCATCTTCCTTTACGATGAGTCGGTCAATGATATCCGCATCCACACGGGTGAAGCGGCTCTTCTCCAACTTCTGCTCCAGCATATTCACCATTGGGGTATCCAGCTGACCTTCCATCAGAAGCACTGAGTAACCCTTCTGCTTGGCAGCCTCGATGTAAGAGTACTGCTCCTCCTTGTTGTTGGCATAGAGATATACCAGGTTGCCATCCTTATCGGTCTGGTTGTCCTTGATGAGTGTCTTGTACTCCTCGTAAGTGAAGTACTTACCCTCCACATCCTTCAGGAGAGCGAAGTCCTTGGCGCGGTCGTAGAAGTCATCCTGTGAAAGCATACCGTAGTTGATGAAGAGTTTGAGGTCATCCCACTTCTCCTCGAATTCCTTACGGTTCTCCTTGAAGATAGAGTTCAAGCGGTCTGCCACCTTCTTGGTGATGTAGGTAGAAATCTTCTTAACGTTGCTGTCGCTCTGCAAGTAGCTGCGGCTCACGTTCAATGGGATATCCGGTGAGTCGATAACACCATGCAACAGGGTCAGGAACTCAGGAACGATGCCCTCTACCTGGTCTGTTACGAATACCTGGTTGCAATACAGCTGAATCTTGTTGCGCTGCATGTCGATGCTGTTCTTGATGCGTGGGAAGTAGAGAATACCCGTCAGGTTGAATGGGAAATCTACGTTCAGGTGAATCCAGAACAATGGATCGTCCTGCATTGGATAGAGAGTATGATAGAACTTCTTGTAGTCCTCATCCTTCAAGGTGCTAGGAGTCTTGGTCCAGAGAGGCTCTACATTATTAATAATGTTATCCTCGTCTGTCTCCACGTTCTTGCCGTCCTTCCACTCAGTCTTCTTGCCGAAGGATACAGGCACTGCCATAAACTTGCAGTACTTGTTCAGGAGTTCCTCAATCTTGCTCTTCTGGAGAAATTCCTTGCAGTCGTCAGCGATATGGAGAACGATATCTGAACCGCGGTCAGCCTTGTCAGCGTCCTCAATTTCGAAAGCTGGTGAACCGTCGCAGCTCCACTTTACAGCCTTGCTACCCTCTTTGTAGCTCTTGGTGATGATTTCCACCTTGCTGGCTACCATGAAAGAAGAATAGAAACCGAGACCGAAGTGACCGATGATGGCATTGGCATTCTCCTTATACTTGTCGAGGAAGTCTGTTACACCAGAGAATGCAATCTGGTTGATATATTTATCGATTTCCTCCTCTGTCATACCGATACCACGGTCGCTGATAGTGAGGGTACCAGCCTTCTCGTCGAGAGAAATGCGAACGGTAGTGTCACCTATCTCACCCTTGAAGTCGCCCTGGGCAGCAAGAGTCTTCAACTTCTGTGTAGCATCCACAGCGTTGGAAACCATCTCACGGAGGAAGATGTCATGATCTGAATATAAGAATTTCTTGATGACAGGGAAAATGTTCTCTGTCGTTACACCGATATTACCTTTCTGTGCCATAGTTATTATATCTTTTAATGTTATTATTTTATTTTTTATGTTTGCTATGGCTTATACAAATAGCGTGCCAAATTACAGCACCCTACATACCCTGATGCCAATCTGCACCGGATGTTTCTGCATATAGGTATACAGTGTCATCGGTTCGTCTATTACTTTTTTATGTATACTGCTCGCATTGAGCAGGTGGAGTCCGTCCCTGTGCCAGGAAGCCAGACCGATATGCGTGGTGTCCAATCCTTTCTTGTTGGTAACAATCACGATGATGTCACCGTCATGAATAGCCTTTCTGAATATCTGGTTATTGGCAATGGTCGATTTGGGAACATAACGGTATTTTTTCCCGTTTACGCTCTTCTCCAACTGGCGAATGCCTGCTTTCCACTCAGGATGAGCAGAAAGCATCTTATAGCTCGATGTATGAGTAGACATCCAGTTGACATTGACGGTCTGGACGGCAGTAAATGGCGGATTAGGAGCGATGTTTCTGACAATACCCTCCTTTTCATTATCGTCCATCCAAATGGTAAAATAATGCTGGCGCTTCACATAAGATACTTCCCCGCCTACATATCTCACGTGCTTCAAATGTTCGCAGAAGGAAGCAAAGGAGGTTTCATGCTTCTGGGCGCACATCGTCAGGGCTGTCACCATCTCTACATAGGTGGTACAGTCGAGTTCACGTGTATTCACGATGAGAACCTCTTCCATTGTCCTATCCAAGGTACCTCCAACGTATGGAATCCCCACAAACTGCTTGCCAAACCACAACATCCAGTTGGCAGGTTTCGTCTTCAAGGCTTTTGCCTGCTTCAACAAGTTGACGATACGAATACTGTCCTGGCGCTGATACACAACACCACTCTTTGCCATAGATGGCATCAACGACAAGACAGCCAAAACTAATACAGATATTCTCTTTAGAATTTTCATTTTCCTACAGTTTTAATGATTACGTTTTCTTCCAAAATTAACTCCGAAATACAGATTGACAGAACCGAAGGAATTATTGGTAGAAAACTGAGATTTTCTATAATTATAAGAATGGATGATAGTACTCATGCCCGCATACCATCGGGTATTGTTCCATACTACTCCAAATCTTCCTATACCATCCAAGTTGACATTCCTGAAACGGAAGTTCATGATGTCGAAATGTTCACTTTCGGTATCCGAGGTAGACTGGTTGTAGGCAAGCCCCACCGAGAGCGAGGCATTGAAAAGCCAATTCTTGGCGAACACCCAGTTATAAGCATAGCCACAACTTACATTGATATCACTATATTTCACCTGCGAAAACATCAGGCTACTGTCTATCTTAGCCTGCTCTCCAGGAGGAACACCCTGGTTCAAGCAATCATCAACAAGCTGGGTGAGCTTGTCCCAATCCACTTCCAGTTTGTGTTGGGTATATCCGATGCCCAAGAGCATGGAGCCGGCACTTCTGCGCTGTACGGTACTCTGTGCATAAGCAGCTGGATAAGAGAATCTTCGATGATTAAAGATATAGTAAAGGTTGAGCCCCTTGATACTCGATTTAAATCCCCCGAAAGGCGCCTTTCTCATCGCATTACAGTTGATATGTTCTCCCAGATTCATGCGCTTGACATGATAATCATTACCTGTCTGACGCCAGAAGAGATCAACACCCAGCAGACTGCTGTAGAGACTCAAGTCAAACTCCTTTTTATTCGTATGACTGTTATTGGCATTGATATGCTTCAAGTCGAAAGTATAACCCAGGAATACCCATCGCCATCCCAGATACGGACCTAATCGCCAGGAAGGGTCAGGGGCAAAGGTAATGCTCTGTCCCTCCTTGTTGCGCAAGGTATAAATCTCGTAGGTATTCGTATTCTGCAGCATTACTGTATAGTTGTAATGCTGGTCTTCGATATAGGAAGAATCGGTGGTATTGAATTCCCGGAAAAAGCGGGTAAAGACGTTGCCCACCTGATGAAAGAAAGTCCGCTTATGACGGGCTCTTATCAGGCTATCCGTGGAGTTGTGCTTAAACATGGTAGAATTGAAAAGATGGCTTACAAAAAGGGTGTCCGTCACCTCCACCCTCTTTTCATTGTCTTTTGCAGACAAAGATTCCTCTTCTGCTGCCCCTACAGGCAGCAGAAAAAAGGTTAACATCATCCACAAAAAACAAATTTTTCTCATACAGAGACTTTTTATTTTAAGTCTAATTCTTCCACAAAACACGGTCTAGCACCCAGTTAACCGGTGTAGCCGAGATACTCGTACAGTCGCAATGCCCGATGCCCTGCAAATGCTCTATGACATGCTTGATCATCGGCAATTGCACATAGGAAGGATTTGGTACGGTAATACTCTGTTTTCCTTCACTGGTGATGAGAACAATAGGTTCATATGTAAATACCGAAAAAGACAAGGAGCCCTTATCACCGATAATCTCGATACGGTCTTCCTTTGCACTCTCATGTCCCACAAAGCACCAGCTTCCACTGCCCGTAACCCCATTTTCGAAGAAGAAACAAGCTGAAACGGTATCCTCTGCCTTGTAGAGATGAGCACGATTGGCAGGATAACCATGTGCACGGGTGATAACACCGAAAATATTCTGCAACAAATCAATCTGGTGTGGGGCCAAATCATAGAAATAACCTCCACCCGCAATATCCGGCTGCAACCTCCAAGGCAATTCCTTTTCGTTTTTATAGTCAAGGTCACGAGGAGGCACAGAGAACCTTATCTGAACATTGATTACCTTACCGATGGTACCGTTTTCAATGATCTCCTTCACTTTCTGGAAATATGGAAGATAACGACGGTAATAAGCCACAAAGCAAGGAACACCGGTCTGCTCACTGATACGATTGATACGGATACAGTCGTTATAGCTTGCTGCCAATGGCTTTTCTATATAAACAGGCTTGCCTGCACGCATTGCCATGATGGCAAAGGTGGCATGAGACGATGGTGGAGTAGCGATATAGATGGCATTTACATCAGGGTCATCTATCAATTCCTGGGCATCCGTATACCATTTACGGATATGATGACGCTCAGCATAACTACGAGCCTTGTTCTCGCTACGGCTCATCACTGCCACAACCTGCGAACCTTCCACCTCATTGAAGGCCGGTCCGCTCTTCTTTTCGGTTACTTCTCCGCAGCCGATAAATCCCCAATTGATCTGTTTCATACGTTTCGATGATTTTTATTCTCCAGCAAGCGACTTGTTGATCTCGTCAATATAATCGAGCACTTCGTCACGTCCCATCTTTTTCTCACTACTTGTAATGAAATAAGGAGGAAGCTCTTCCCAGCGATCTTCCAATGCATGCATCCATTTCTCGGCATTCATACGAGCCTTTACCGGTCCCAACTTATCTGCCTTGGTGAAAACGATACAGAATGGCACATTGCTTTCGCCCAACCAGTCTACGAATTCACGGTCAATCTTCTGCTGGTCATGGCGTACGTCGATAAGAACAAAGACGTTTGCCAACTGAGGGCGCTGAAGGATATAGCTGCTGATCATCTGCTCCAACTGCTTCTGGACAGTCTTGGAGCGCTTGGCAAATCCATAGCCGGGAAGGTCAACCAGATACCATTCATTATTGATAATGAAGTGATTGATCAGCAACGTCTTACCCGGTGTGGCTGAAGTTTTAGCTAAACCTTTATGATTGCAAAGCATATTGATAAGACTAGACTTACCCACATTGCTTCGACCGATAAAGGCGTACTCAGCCTTATTATCCTTTGGACACATGCTCACTCGTGGAGCAGATATTGTAAATTCAGATTTCTTAATTTCCATCGTTATGTTTTCTATTATTATGTTAATCACTAAATGTCAGCAAACGAACTAATCAAAAGTTCAATGTTCAAACCTCAAAGTTCAATGTTCAAAGTTCAAAGTTCAAAGTCTATAGCATCTCTGACAATTCCAGCCATCTCATTTCCTTCTCATCAAGTTCATCCTTGATTTCCGGCAGTCGCTTGCTCTTTTCCGTCAGTTCATCTACCGAAAGCGTTCCGCTGCAAAGGGCCTCTTCCAATTTTTTCTGCTCTTCGGTAAGCTTATCAATTTCCTGGGTCAGCTGTTCATATTCACGCTTCTCCTTGTAGCTCATCTTGCGCTTGTTCTCAAAGTTGGCGTCACGCTTGGCTGTGCCGGCGCCATCATTGACTGCAGCATTATTGCTGGCAGTTTTAGCCGCAGCTTTCTCTGCCTCATCCTTCTCCTGCAATCGGCTCCAGTCACGGTATTGGGTATAGTTGCCAGGGAAATCCTGTATCTCGCCCTCGCCCTTGAACACCAGAAGATGATCCACTACCTTGTCCATGAAATAGCGGTCGTGACTTACTACGATAACGCAACCGGCGAAATCCTGCAAGTATTCCTCCAGTACCTGGAGTGTCTGGATATCAAGGTCGTTGGTAGGCTCATCGAGAACCAGGAAGTTAGGATTCCTCATCAGCACCGTACAGAGATAGAGCTTACGCTTCTCGCCTCCACTCAACTTATATACGTAGTTGTGCTGCTCTTCTGGAGTAAAGAGGAAGAACTGCAGGAACTGCGAAGCCGTCATGTGCTTGCCATTACCCAAGTCGATATAATCGGCAATCTCAGTAATGACATCAATCACCTTCTGGTCTTCCTTGAACTTCAATCCCTCCTGCGAGAAATAACCGAAGCGAACCGTCTCACCGATGTCAAACTTACCGCTGTCCGGCTGAACTTCACCCAAGAGCATCTTGATGAAGGTAGACTTACCCGTTCCGTTATTACCCACGATACCCATCTTCTCGAATCGGGCAAAGTTGTAATAGAAGTTATCGAGTATCACCTTCTTCTTACCACGGTCATCGAAAGCCTTGCTTACATACTGACATTCAAATATCTTGGAACCGATATATACGGTAGAAGCCTTCAGACGCACCTGTCGGTCTTCGATACGCTGCTTAGCTACCTTCTCCAGTTCATAAAAGGCATCTTCACGATACTTTGCCTTATGACCACGAGCCTGAGGTTGGCGGCGCATCCAGTCCAACTCCCTGCGGTAGAGATTCTTGGAATGCTGAATTTCTGCCCGGAGATTATCCATGCGTTCCTGACGTTTCTCCAGATAGTAAGCATAATTGCCTCTATAGGTATAGATGGTCTTATCGTCAAGTTCCAGGATGGTATTGCACACCTTGTCCAGGAAGAAACGGTCGTGGGTAACCATGAAGATGGTCTTGTTTCCTCTGTTCAAGTATCCCTCCAGCCATTCTATCATTTCCAGGTCAAGGTGGTTGGTAGGCTCATCGAGCATCAGGAAATCGGGCTCCTCTATCAGCACATTAGCCAGGGCAACACGTTTCTGCTGTCCTCCGCTAAGCTGCCCCATCGGCTGCTCCATATTGGTAATATGTAGCTGGGTCAGGATCTGCTTGGCACGGAGCACCTTCTCCGGGTCTCCCTCATGATTGAAACATGCATCGAGCACACTCTCCTCCGGATCGAATTGAGGAGACTGCTCCAAATATCCAATCTTCAAATCGCGACGATAGATGATATCACCGCTTTCATGTCCCTCCTTATTCATCAGAACAGACATCAAGGTAGACTTTCCCGTGCCATTACGTGCCACGAGTCCCACCTTCTGTCCTTCAGCGATAGAGAAGGAAATCTTATCAAAAAGAACCTGCGCACCAAATCGTTTGGTGAGGTTTTGTACGTCTAAATATGGTATCTGACTAGCCATTCTGCAATTTTTTCATGCAAAGATAATGATTTTCGCTCAAAAAGTAGTATCTTTGCACCGTATTTTTAAGGAAACTTGCATATTTTATCGTATAATTGATTGTTTGCGGTAACTTTTGGGGCAGTTTTCGAAGATAAAAAGATTAGAAAATTAAAAAGACATATTAAGAATGGAATTAGCAAGTAAGTACGATCCACAAGCAGTGGAAAGTAAATGGTATCAGTACTGGCTCGACAACAAGCTTTTCAGCTCTAAGCCAGATGGTCGTGAACCTTATACAGTGGTGATCCCTCCACCAAACGTAACGGGTGTGCTCCACATGGGACACATGCTCAACAATACAATTCAGGATATTCTCGTTCGCCGTGCTCGCATGGAGGGCAAGAACGCTTGTTGGGTACCTGGAACCGACCACGCCAGTATCGCTACTGAGGCAAAGGTGGTTAACCGCCTCGCCCAGCAGGGTATCAAGAAGACCGACCTTACCCGCGAGGAGTTCCTCAAGCACGCTTGGGACTGGACTCACGAGCACGGTGGCATCATCCTCAAGCAGCTCCGCAAACTCGGTGCCAGCTGCGATTGGGACCGCACAGCATTCACCATGGACGAGACCCGCTCTCGTGCCGTCATCCACGTATTCTGCGACCTTTACCAGAAGGGACTCATCTATCGTGGCGTGCGCATGGTTAACTGGGACCCTAAGGCCCAGACTGCACTCTCTGACGAGGAGGTTATCTACAAGGATGAGCACTCTAAGCTCTACCATCTGAAGTATTATGTAGTAGAGCAGGACTGCCAGCAGGTGGACGAGGAGAACGTGATTCACAAGGATGAGAAGGGATATTATGCAGTAGTAGCAACCACCCGTCCTGAGACCATCATGGGCGACTCTGCCATGTGTATCAACCCAGAGGATAAGAAGAATACCTGGTTGAAAGGTAAGCACGTGATTGTGCCTCTCGTAAACCGCGAGATTCCTGTTATCGAGGATACATACGTAGATATCGAGTTCGGTACCGGTTGCTTGAAGGTAACTCCAGCTCACGATATCAACGACCACGCACTCGGTTTGAAGCACGGTTTGGAAACCATCGATATCTTCAACGACAACGGTACCATCAGCGAGGCAGCAGGTCTCTATGTTGGCATGGACCGCATGGACGTGCGCAAGCAGATTTCCATCGACCTTCAGAACGCCGGTCTGATGGAGAAGATTGAGGACTATAATAATAAGGTGGGCTTCTCTGAGCGTACCAATGTGCCTATCGAGCCAAAGCTCTCTACACAGTGGTTCCTCAAGATGCAGCACTTTGCTGACATCGCCCTCCCTCCAGTAATGGACGATGACATCGAGTTCTATCCTAAGAAGTACAAGAACACCTATCGCCACTGGTTGGAGAACATCAAGGACTGGTGTATCAGCCGTCAGCTCTGGTGGGGTCACCGCATCCCAGCTTACTACTTCGACAATGCCGGCAAGAAGGATTTCGTGGTAGCAGAGACTGCAGAGGAAGCGCTGAAGCTTGCTCAGGAGAAGAATGCCAGCATCAAGGCTGAGGATCTTGAGCAGGAGAGCGACTGCCTCGACACTTGGTTCTCTTCATGGTTGTGGCCTATCTCTCTGTTTGATGGCATCGAGCATCCAGACAACGAGGAGATCAACTACTACTACCCTACTTCCGACCTCGTAACTGGTCCGGATATCATCTTCTTCTGGGTAGCACGTATGATCATGGCTGGCTACGAATATCGTGGCAAGATGCCATTCAAGCACGTATATTTCACAGGTATCGTTCGCGATAAGCTCGGCCGCAAGATGAGTAAGAGTCTCGGTAACTCACCAGACCCATTGGATCTGATTGACAAGTTTGGTGCCGACGGTGTTCGTATGGGTATGATGCTCAGTGCTCCAGCCGGCAACGACATCCTCTTCGACGAGAGCCTTTGCGAGCAGGGACGTAACTTCAACAATAAGATCTGGAATGCCTTCCGCCTCGTGAAGGGTTGGGAGACTGCAGATATCGAGCAGCCTAAGAGTGCAGAAATCGCCGTGAAGTGGTTTGATGCCAAACTCAAGGAGGTGAACGAAGAGATGCAGAAGCAGTTCAAGGACTACCGTATCTCTGAGGCTTTGATGACTGTATATAAGCTGTTCTGGGATGAGTTCTCATCTTGGTACCTGGAGATGGTGAAGCCAGCTTACGGCCAGCCTATCGACCAGAAGAGCTACGACGCTACCCTCCGTTTCTTCGATGCCCTTCTGAAGATGTTGCATCCATTCATGCCATTCATCACCGAGGAATTGTGGCAGCACATCTACGACCGCAAGGATGGCGAGAGCATCATGCGCGAGAAGCTGGAGATTCCTGCACCTACAGCTGAGGAGCAGAAGTTGGCAGCTGATATCGAGGCTGTGAAGCAGATTATTGCCGGCGTTCGTACCGTTCGCAACCAGAAGAACATTGCCCAGAAGGAGCAGTTGTCTCTGCAGGTAGTAGGCAAGAACGATTTCGAGGCTTACAACGACGTAACTCTGAAGATGGCCAACCTCGACAAGATTGAGGTCATCGCTGAGAAGAGTGCCGATGCATCAAGCTTCATGGTAGGCACCGACGAGTTTGCAGTTCCATTGGGCGACCTCATCGACGTAGCTGCCGAGATTGAGAAGGCAGAGGCTCAGCTCAAGCACCTGGAGGGCTTCCTGATGGGTGTACGCAAGAAGCTCAGCAATGAGAACTTCGTAGCTCACGCTCCTGAGAAGGTAGTTGCCCTGGAGCGCAAGAAGGAAAGCGACTCTGTAGAGAAGATCGCTGCCCTCAAGGCAACCATCGAGGAACTCAAGAAGAAGTAATAATATTATATTTGTCATGTTAAGCGTTGAATGTTAAGTGTTTGAACTTAGCATTTCACGCTTAACATTTCATATTTTAAGAGAAACATGATCAAGAAGCTTTTCACCTTATTTATATGTTTGTTTTCGCTTGCTATGACTTTCACCAGTTGTAGCGATGAAGCCGTTGATGTGGAAACAGTCAACAAGCAGACTATTTTCGTCTTCTTTCCATGGACAGGCGATACGGGCTCATCGGGTCTATATAGTGAATTGAAAAATAATGTAGACAGTATGTGCGCTGGCATCGTAGACAAAAAGGGCCTTACCAATGCCAGAGTATTAGTTTTCTTCACCGAAAAATACAATGAAAGTACACTCTACGATCTTCAGTATGACGCAACAACCAAGACCGTGAACCGTATTCCTATCAAGAAATACGAAGGCAACCGTCATTGCACAGCTGAAGGATTCGCTGACTTGCTGAACGATGTAAGACAAAACGCAGAAGCCCTCAACTACTCCTTGATTATCGGAGCACATGGTTGCGGATGGACTTACGCCAACGACTGGGTGAATTATCCATATAAGGCACGACCAAAAGGCGGTTCCATCAGAAATGGAAATGATGAAAATGCTGTATCCAATGCTCCTTCCAACAGTTTTAGCGGCATCCAGTTTGGCAATGATCCCAACAAACCTGTCACCCGCTTCTTTGGAAGCGTAAGTCAGGCAGACAATGCCATCGATGTCACCACCTTAGCAGAAGGCATCAAACTCAGCGGACTCAAGATGCAATTCATCCTCTTCGATGCCTGCTACATGGGCAATGTGGAGACGGCTTACGAACTGAAGGATGTAACCAACTTCCTGATCAGTTCCAGCAGCGAAGTGATGGGCGAAGGCATCCCATACAAGACTATATGGAGTTATCTCTGCTCATCTGTACCCAACTATTCAAGCGCAGTATCAGGCATCGTCAACTTCTACAAGAACTCCAATGTCCCTTACTGCAACATGGCTGCAATAGACTGCCGACAGATAGACAAACTGGCAAGCATCATGAAGGAGATCAACAGCAAGTATACATTGGCTTCGACAGTGCCACTCGACTCTATCCAGCCTCTGGATGGTTTCTCGCCAAATCTCTTCTACGATCTCTCGGTTTACGTAGACAGCCTCTACCCTAGCGGCTATCTGAAAGATGAGTTCACATCACAATTAAAGCTCACCATCAAGGCAGCGGAACATACGGATGAAGCCTATACTGCCTTAATGAGTTTTTATGGCAAGACCTTCAAGGTGAAGAACTATTGCGGTCTTTCCATCTCCGACCCTAGCCAGAACAGCGTAGCTATCAAGGGAAGAGAGAAGACCGGTTGGTGGAAAGCTACACATTAACATGAAACGGTTTGACCACAGGTTAGACCGCTTCATTAAGTTCAATGTACAAAAAATAAAAGACAAAGATGGAATATTTTATCATAGACAATAACGGTCAGCAAGCAGGTCCTTTCAGTCAGGACCAGCTTGTCCAGAAAGCCATCAGCCCTGAAACATTAGTCTGGAAGCAGGGAATGGCAGATTGGACACCGGCTTGGAAAGTTGAAGAATTGAGAACTGTACTGGAGGCTGTTGAAGCCAACAAGACAAACGCCACGAACCAGCAGGAAAACCAAGAGCCTCAGCAGCAAACTTCTGAGCAGGCTCAGCAACAGGCATATCAGCAGGCTCAGCAACAGGCTTACCTGCAAGGTTTCCAACAGGGAGCAGCCATGAATGCCAACTTCCAGCAGCAACCAAAGAAACGAAAGAGCCATATGGCAATGAAGCTGATTATCGGCTTGATTGTCTTCATCATAGCCGTTTTCGCTGTTTCCAATCCAGGAGCTGATGCCCACAAGGATAAGGTTCGCACGGAAGTAGGCAAAGCCATCGAAAAGGCAACAAGTACTTCTGACAACAATTTCTTCACTCAAGCCCTCCGCTCGGTTGCCAAGATGATGGCGGGCAGCGCCATGGATGAAGCCATGAACCAGCTCTTCGAATACCACAACTACATCGTATGTTCTAAAGGTACCGTAGAGTTTAATGGCAAGCAGCACACCGTCAGCTTCGGTATTCTTGGCACAGTTTACACAATGAATGCCGATGATATGGTAAAGGCGCTGGAAGGTGCCGACAATCTGCAGCTGGAAGAAATGAACTCTTCCTCATCCGACGACACCTCTTCCATTGATGGAACCAACGATGAAAGCACCAGTTCTTCCGATGATACTTCTGATGATGAAGGTTTTGGTGCCAAGGTTCAGAAAAGACTGGAAGACAAGGCAAACCAGGCCATGGATAAAGCAGCAGACAAGGTAGGCAAGAAAATAGAAGAAAAGATAAACCAGAAGTTAGATGAGGCTACCGATTCTTCTAAAGTAGAAAAGCTTATCGATAAGATTCTGGAATTTCTATAATCTGCAGGAATTTCTAATGCTAGGCTAAGATTAATAAATGATGCCCAGCATCATCTTAAGAAATATAAGAAAGAGGGTGCGTCATAAGTTTATGACACACCCTCTTTCTGTTGGTATAAATATGTTGTACGATAGTTGTTCCATCAGCGTCATTAATCACAGCCTATTCTGCCAGCATTTGATTATTCCTATTAAGCTTCTAGGACTTTACCATTAGTCACTAAGTCATAGACCAATGCCGTCTTATCGAGATAAACATAATCATCTTCTATGATTTGTTCGAAACTCTGTATTCCGATAGGATATTTCATATTGCAGCCTTTTTAATAAAATATGGTGCAAAGATACAATTTTATTTTCATATATCCTTGGTTTACCTGTCGTTATTTTGCATGATAGATTCAAAGGAGGAAGAAACCTGCACAAAACTTTGGTGATTTCAAATATTAATCGTATTTTAGCATCAAATTAGAGTAACAAAAATTAAGGAGGATTACAATATGCCTAAAATAATGTCAAACTCAAAAGAACGACTAAACGATAAAGCCCAACGCTTTTTCGAGGCTAGTAGTACCGTTCAAGAACCAATAGTTGCCTATCGTCACGATTATGCAACAGAGGCTCATAATGAATCCGAAGAATATCCTTTTATGACATCATGCAATAATGACGAAATGGATGTGCTACGTCTGTAGCTATATTTATCTTATTTTTAGCTGTATGCTGCTTATAAAAACAAGGATATTCGGGAAAAAGAGTTTGACGCACATTTTCAGTGCATCAAACTCTTTACTTTTTATCTACAATAGTTTATTTTACTGCAACCTTGATTGCATTATCACCGAATTTTGCAATAACCATAGTTTCTGATACAGCGCAGGATGCGGTACCGTCCACGACAGAAGATGAGCCGATAAGCTTGCCATCAGCTGCATAGAACTTAACCACCTCGATTAATAAAAGTACAATCACAGCAATAAAACTATTAATTTTACGTTCTTTTCAAAAAAAGGGGTTGTGCAATAGCAATAGTGTCTTAAAGGCTAAAAGCACTACCTTTGAATGCTGTTAAATATGGTAATGTTCAAAGTCACAATTTGTGATTTTGGAAAAATGAATATAAATATGACAGATAAAATAGGAAAAAAGGAGAGCAGCGAACTGACCAAAAAAAGTGACCAGTTGGTTGGTGTTGACAATATAGAGCCTCTAATAAAAATCATTAGAGGACAACAAGTTATGCTTGACCGTGACCTTGCCACACTTTATGGCGTTGAAACAAAGCGTCTTAATGAGCAAGTAAAACGTAATATTAAACGATTTCCAGAAGATTTCATGTTTCAATTGACCAAGGAAGAATGTTTAAGGTCGCAAATTGCGACCTTAAACGAAGGACGCGGACAACATTTGAAATACATGCCTTACGTATTTACTGAAAACGGAGTCGCTATGCTTAGTAGTGTTTTACGTTCAGACACTGCGATTGAGGTGAATATTCGAATAATGCGAGCTTTCACTTCAATGCGTCACTTTCTACAGAACAATGCCCAAGTGTTTCAGCGTCTCTCAACTATGGAATACCATCAATTGGAAATGCAACAACACTTGCAAGAATCCGACAAACGTATAGAAGAAGTGTTTCGCAGATTGGACGAAGGCAATGCAAAACCGAAACAAGGTGTGTTCTACAATGGGCAAGTTTATGATGCCTATACTTTCGTGTCCGACTTGATTAAGAGTGCGAAGAAACGTATTGTCCTTATCGACAACTATGTTGACGAGACTGTACTGACATTGCTCGATAAAAGAGACAATAACGTGTCTGCAATCATCTACACTCAGCAGATAAGCCGTCAGTTCCAACTCGACATAGACCGTCATAATGCTCAATATGCACCGATTGATGTTGAAACATTCCGTTTGTCACATGACCGCTTCCTTTGTATAGACGATGATGTATATCACATAGGTGCATCCATTAAGGACTTAGGCAAAAAGTGGTTTGGTTTCTCCAAGATGGAGATACTTACACCAGACGAATTGGTGGAAAGAATCAACAAAGGGTAATACACTACTATACGTATATCAGAACATTCTCGTTTGTGGATTGTTTTTCATACTTTTGAATAACATAACCTCAGTTCTGGATAACGAGCTCTATCTAAAGGCTTTATAATGTTTTTATATAAGGGACACAGAGGCTTGGCAACCATCTATATATCTTGGATAGTTGCTGAGACAAAATCCTCATGTAAAATATGCAATGTTAGAAAAGACTAAGCTGTTTCGTATCTTCGATAACGTATCCAGTAAGTGCCTTGGGCTTGTTGTCAAAGAAACAGTATGCCCCTAATGCAGAAATAATATTTATGATGAAATTCGCAACAGACCTGTGACGTGAATGTACTATCTGAGCCGTATTTTTCAACAGGTCATTAATCGTTTCAATGATGTATCTTTTGCGTAGCATTATCTTGTCATAGAACGGCATTAGTTTGTTCTTCATGTTCACTCTCAGTCCTGTTACCAACTGGATGCCTTCCTCAAAAAGTGAATCGAAGAGTTTTTGCGAGATATAGCCTTTATCTGCAAACAGCTTACCATACAGACGTTTAGCCAACAGGTTGTGAACGCTCTTCTATATGCTCAATAGAAATATGTACTCTATTAAGTATATCCAATGCTACATATTTATCGAATTGCATAGATTCCATCCCGTTCAATTCTTGATTTAAAGAAAGGATTCATGTTTTTGTGAATACGCACTACATCAACTGAGCACTTGAACAAGCCCTCTAAAAACTCTTTCAAGTCGGCCAATAAAAATGGATTAGGAGTTTCTGTTTCTACACAAATATCCAAATCGCTTTGCTCTGTTTGCTCATTTCGTGATACGGAACCAAAAATGCGCAAGGTCTTGATTCCAAAATCTTTAGTAATCTTGGAACTATTTTGCCTAATTATTGCTATATAATCTTGAACTGTTCTCATAACACCTATCTTTAAACAGTGCAAATATAAGAAAATATCTGGTATCTTCCAAACTTTTTGCCATGTTTTTGCAAATCTCCCCACAAAATATCATTTTAAAACTTTGGTGCTTTCAAATATTAATCGTAATTTTGCAACAAATTAGAGTATCAAAAATTAAGGAGGATTATTATATGACTAAAATAATGTCAAACTCAAAAGAACGATTAAACGATAAAGCCCAACGCTTTTTCGAGGATAGCTGTACTGTTCAAGAACCTACAGTTGCCTATCGTCACGATTATGAAACAGAGGCTCATAACTAATCCGGAGAATATCCTTTTATGACATCATGCAATAATGACGAGTTGGTGAATCATGTCTTAGCTCGTGAAGAAGAATATGCAAGAACAGGCAACGCTGTTGACTTTCTAGAAATGATGGCCGATTTCCAAAACGAATTCGAATGGTAAAGGCAGGAATTTCTGGCAATCGTGCCTTAAATTATATTCTAGGCAGGATGTTGGATAATAGATTTTTATTATCCCTTTTTGAAAAAAACGATCAAAAGCTTTGATGTTTCATTTTTTAATCGTACATTTGCAACAGAATCATAATCATTAATCATAGGAGGATTTAAATATGGCAAAATCCCAAACTATATATGTTGCTCAAGGGCTTAAAAAATAGAATAGAAATAAGATGGATATGAATGATATAAATTTTGATATTGCAAAGCATTGGCTTCCAGTAAGTGAGAAGCAAGGAAGCATTGAAAAAGACACTTTAAGAATCAAAGTGGCTGGCATAAATTTTCACACAAAACCAGAAACAAGCTATTGGGGAGTTTTTACTGGTAGTATTAAGCCAGAGCCAAGCAATCCATATGATTCTAATGCTATTGGTTTCTATAAATCTGATGGACAACTTTTGGGATATGTTCAAAAAGAGTTGCAAGATCATGTTAACCATTTTTGCAAAGGGAAAGAGCTGGACTGTGTAATCGCAATAACACCATTCACATCTAAGGATGGTAAAGTTCGGAACCAGGCATATGCTACTATCCTTAAGTTTTTCGAGGATGATATAGAATATGCTACAGAAATGATCAATAGTATTACTGAAAATGTGGGTCATGATGCTTTGATCGAAATTACTCATTTCGAAAAAGATTCTCATTTACTTAGTGAATCCCAGTTGAAAGATGAAGATAATGCCAATGAAGAAGAAGGCAATACAGTTTTCAGGTATGACGAATTCTATAAATTTCCACAAAGCGACAAAACCGGGAAGAAAACTTATGATACCCTCACTATAAGAATTGAGGATGCAGATTGGTACTTTGACAGAAAGAAATGGCAAGCTGGGGTGTTTAGCGGTTATGCTGATGTTGTTCACTTGGAAAGTGTCAATAAATATGGCATTTATCGAGAAGACGATTCACTTGTGGGATGTCCTAACAGTTTTGACTTTGATGATGATATCAGAGAATTCACAGAAGGGCATCGAATATTCTGTGTTTTTAAGCTTGTCCCTCACATAGACAGCCAAACTGATTGTATTGATATATACGGAAAAGCTGTACTTATCAAATTCTTCGAAAATGAAGAAAAATATGCTCGTAAATTATTTGAAGATACAAGAACACGACTTGCCAAATCAACTATTGCAGACTATAAGAAATTCACAGAAAAGAAAGAATATTTAGAAAAGACTGGTATATCGGTATTATTAAGTTGGGCATTTGATACACGCCGATATAAATTTGGAGATAATGGAACGACCTATCTTGATGATAATGGGAGACCTCAGAATCCAAGAAATGGATGTGCTACGTCTGTAGCTGTAGCTATACTTATCTTATGTTTAGCTATATGTTACTTATAAAAACAAGGATATTCTAAAAAAGAGTTTGACGCACCGTTTCCTGTGCATCAAACTCTTTTTTTATCTACAATTGTTTATTTTACTGCAACCTTGATTGCATTATCACCAAATTTTGCAATAACCATAGTTTCTGATACAGCGCAGGATGCGGTACCGTCCACGGCAGAAGATGAGCCGATAAGCTTGCCATCAGCTGCATAGAACTTAACCACCTCGCCATTATCAAGACCCGAAATGCAGACGATGCCATCATGAGCGGAAGCCACAACGCCACGGGTTCTAGCCTGGTAGATGTTGGTTGTATTCTCCAGGTTGGCATTGACCCAATATAGTGTTGCCTTAGCCTTTTCGGATGCTGAATAGCCATCAGCTGTTGCATATACAGATATGTCATAAGCTGCTGAAAGAGATACATTACCGTCCTTGCTATAAGCATCAGATGCTATATCTGTATCAGAAATCGTATAATGATACTCAGCCCCTACAGTTTCGCAAGAGAACTTTAATTTCCCCGACTCATAAGATACAGATGGAGTAGCACATGGGGTAACAGGCTTATCGTCATCACCAGATTCGTTTGAATTCCATGCTGATATATACCTAAACACATATTCAAAAGCTTCCATATATTCTTGAAGATACTCTGCAGGAACTTTTATTTCACAAAACTTCGATAACCCCATAGTAGTATAATCATCTGAAGGATAATAAGGCAGTTTACCTTTGAAACAAACTGTTTCTAGATTTAAACAATCTTTAAAACATGCATATCCCAATGAAGTGACAGATGAAGGAACGGTGAGGGAAGTCAAATCTTTACAATTAGCGAAGCAAAGTTCCCCCAATGATGTTACAGAAGATGGGATAATAAGAGAGGTCAAACAGCTACAGCCAGAGAAGCATTCACGTCCCAATGAAGAAGCAGAAGAAGAGAGGATAAGGGAAGTTAAACGGCTACATTCTAAGAAGCAGCCATCTCCTAAAGATATTACAGATGAAGGAATGGTGAGGGAAGTTAAGCCTATACAGCCAGAGAAGCATTCACGCCCCAACGATGTTACAGAAGATGGAATGGTGAGAGAAGTTAAGCCAGTACAGCCAGAGAAACAATTATCCCCCAATGAAGTGACATTAGAAGGTATGGTGATGGAAATTAAGCCAATACAGCCAGAGAAGCAATTATCCCCCAATGAAGTTACAGAAGAAGGAATCGCGATGGAAGTTAAGCCTGTGCAGTCCGAGAAGGAATCATTCCCCAAAGTTGTGACATTTGAAGGTATGGTGATGGAAGTTAAACCTGAACAGCCAGAAAAGCAATAATCCCCCAATGAAGTTACAGAAGAAGGAATCGCGATGGAAGTTAAGCCTGTGCAGTGAGAAAAGCAACCAAACCCCAATGATGTGACATTTGAAGGAATAGAGATGGTAGTCAATCCTGTGCAACCAGAAAAGCAATTATCCCCCAATGATGTGACATTTGAAGGAATGGAGATAGTAGTCAACCCTATGCAGTTACGAAAGCATTCATCCCCCAATGATGTGACATTTAAAGGAATGGAAATGGACGTTAAACTACTGCAACCTTCGAAGCACATTTTTCCAAACGATGTAACAGAAGTAGGAATCGTGATGGAAGTTAAGCTTGTGCAGTACGAGAAGCAGCCATTACCTAAAGTTTTGATATTTAAAGGTATGGTGATGGAAGTTAAACCTGTACAGCTAGAGAAACAACTCCCGCCAATTGATGTAACTGAAGACGGGATAGTAATGGAAGTTAAGCCTGTACAATGGGCGAAACAACTTCCGCCAATTGATGTAACTGAAGACGGGATAGTAATGGAAGTTAAGCCTGTACAGCCAGAGAAGGAATTTCCTTCCAATGTTGTTACAGAAGAAGGGATAGTAATGGAAGTTAAACCAGTACAACCAGAAAAACTACAGTCACCTAAGGCGACAACCGTATATAACTCTCCATCATTGCCTTTAATCTTTTCCGGTATAACGATGTCGCCTGAATATCCATTCGATCTTGGCAAAAGAGTTGCCGTCTTCGTTTTCGTATCCAGTTTATAACGAAATCCATCTATGACTTCAGCAAATACACTGCTTGCGGTCATGACGAGCATAACCACCATGATAATAAAGCTCTTAAAAGAGTTGTGGGCTGATAGGCTTATGCCTGCCTGTCCGTTTTTAAACGTAAAATGTAACATAAATAAATATTTTACTAATTCAACAATATCAGATTATTCAATAACGATCATCCAAATGGTTTGGATTGTATCTTGGCATAATATCTTTTTCCAACACCATAAGCATACCTCTATCCTCAACTTGTTCCCAGAAGTTGCATTAGTAACTAAATTTATATGAAATGGCGTGGGACTATTGTACTGTCGCCGAAATAGAGGTTGTGGAAAGACCTTTCAACTAGCGACATACAATAGCCCACGCCAAAAGGTATATCGATACCTTCCTCTTATAGAGAAAAGGATACAATAATCCCATAGCGTGAGCCGTATTGCAGTTCGTCATAGTTGAATTTTGAAATTTCCACATTTCTATTTCAAGACTTACATTCAATACGCTCATTCATTTGAGTCTTCATCGCAGCCGTTCTTTTCCATCTGCTCCAACTCTGACCGCAAAAGTAAGCAATATTCTTGATACCGCCAAACTTTTTGCCACTTTTTTATCGGAAATACTCCATTTTTCTGAAAAGGATAAGAAAAAGGCATCGGATGGCGCCACTGCCAAAAAGATAGCACTTCCACATTCCTATTTCATGACGGCTCCGATGCCTATATACCTCAAACTCTTCTATCCTCCAAATATCTAAACCTACCTTGTATGAAATGCCATTCTGTATGTACCAAATGATAAAGAGGGTGTGCCATAAGTCTAAATTATAGTTGGCGCATAACAGTTGACCTACGCATGCACATCACCTGTTGTGCAAGCGCATATCAGCTGCTATGCAAGCGCACAACAGCTGTTGTGCGACCGGAGATACTAACTAACTCAAAAACATATACTATCTTTTCTAACAACTTATACTATGTTTTCCAACAACATATCAGTAACATTCCAACAAACAAAAAAGGGTGAATCATTTACTTATGACACACCCTCTTTGCTAAATCAGACACACAACTGATCTTATCTTATAATATTATACTCAAACTCATAATCCCCATTCTTCAGCCATTCGGGAACATCTTCCCCATTTTCCATAAAGCCTCCAACATGAAACTCCAGACTTTCCTTTGCTTCTTTTTGCAAAGCTTCAAAGGTTGGTGCTGTAAAAACCACCGCTCCTGGTACATTACTACCAAGAGAACCGCCAAAATTCCTGTCGCACCACGCAACGTCAACAATAATCTTTTCCATCATGTACTACTTTAGATTTTCCAAATCTCCCCCACAATACATCATAGCTAGACCCGCTCCGTACCAACTCCGTATGATGGCTTGGATTGAAAAACAGGCTTATAATACTATGTCCAGAACTCTTCTTCGCCAGAGGGTTGCATCCTGCCCCCGCATTTGGGGCATGTGTGCATATCCCACTTGTGAATCCTGTCAGAACCGCATCTTAGACAGAGTCTTCCCACTAGAGAATTGAAGCTAGGTGCAGCATCACCTATCACTCCACCCACCACAAGAGGTACTATGTTCCTGCAGTCTGCACAAGACATGGCTTCAATATGCTGCCCCATGAAACCACGTCCCTCATATATTACGGTCTCGTACCCACATTCCTGGCATCTGAAAATCTTCTTTTTTGACATAATCCATCTCCTTCTTTATCTATTTTTATATTTTCAGAGTGCAATATTACACAAAGGCAGTATTCGTTTGCGATAACCTATTCCACCTTCCACCCATCAATGGTTCCCGTCTTCGATGAGAAGTTGCAGCCTATCTGATAAATCTTTCTGCCATCTGCAGCATATTCCCTGGCGTAGCCCATATCCTCTATCTGCTTCAGGGCTTCCTCTGCCGAACCATCACGCTTGAATTCGAAGATGTAGATATAGTTCGACGTCTCTACCACACAATCTACCCTACCTTCGCTTTGCTGCTTTGACCAGCGTCAAGAATCCGCTTCGCACCTCATCATTCGGAAAATCCAGGAGATAGGAATCGGTATCCATATTCCAATCTTTAATGGTGAGATAACCGCTCTGATAAATCATTGGCAACGGTGCTTCCACATCTGCCTTGTAGTCGATAAAACTACTCGTAGGATAAAACCTGTTGACCATCTCATTGATGTTCTCATCAAAATGAGACAACAAGCGAACAAGATAGGTTGGCGAACCGGTGCGGAACCAATAATCTGCCAAAATCTTCTTGCTCAGCGCATTCAAGATACTGAAAGGATTATAGATATCAAGCATATTAGGACTGAAGTGATAACCATCAAACTTCCTCTTCAGTTTGTATTTCATTCCTTCCTCTGTGGTCTTATATCTCACAGCCATCGCCTTGATCTGTTCCTCGAAAGTGGAATACAATTCATCTTCCGTAATACCACAAAGAGCCTCATAATGCTCGTCCATACTGATGTCGTTAGGCTGATTGAAACCACTGAACACGCTTACTTGTGAGAACTTGGTGACACCCGTGAGCAAGACAAATTGCAGATTAGCATCGGCAGCCTTGAAGACACTATAGAAACCTTTCAAAACCTCACGATTCCAATCTTCCAACAGCCGTTCTTCACCCTTTATTGATGTTTTGATTTGTGTATCAAGCACATCCAATATTGGCTTATCATACTCATCAATTAAAACCACGGCACGAAGTTCTGTTTTCTCATGAGCAGCTTTCAATACATATTCAAAACGACCTCCTAAGGAATCCCGGAAAGGACTTTTACCATATATCATCTCTTGCGATGCAACAAAGTTTTCTAATATGACCTCAAGTTCTCCAGGATTAGTGAAATTATTACCATTAAAGTCAAGATGAAACACAGGATATTGCTTCCACTCCTTCTCCAGCTTATCGATGGCAAGCCCCTTGAACAGTTCCTTCTTACCCTCGAAATAGCATTTCAAGGTAGATACGAGCAACGACTTTCCAAATCGTCGTGGACGACACAGAAAGTAAATTGTTCCATTATGAACCAAATCATAGACCAAGCCCGTCTTATCGAGATAAACATAGCCATCTTCTATGATTTGTTCGAAACTCTGTATGCCGATAGGATATTTCATATTGCTGCCTTTTTAATTCTTTCGGCAAAGTTACAAAAAATAATGATACGAGCAAAGGAATATCCCGAAAAAATAACGAGATGCAAATTCCGACATAATTTTTATGAGGGAGCTTATTTTTGAAAGACAAAACGTCTTTTACCCTTCACCAAAACGCCGTATACTTCTGTATAATAGCCTTTTCTTCCACTGACATAAATAAATACATGACGTAGTAATAATATGTGCCTTGGGATGGCAAAAAATTGCCCCACTAAGAGTTCTCAACTTGCTGACACTGGTATCATAGTATAGCAAGTACCCGGACAAGACTGACATATTTGGCATGACAAGCCAAATCCCCTTGACGTACATCAAGGCATCAGACCATGCTGCTTGATATGCGTCAAAAAATGCCCTTCTTTCATCATTTTGTCACGACTTTGTGGCAGGAATTCAAAAAAAAGGCACTACCTTTGCACCAGCAAAAGAGAGATTGTAATAAGGATAATGTAAAAAAGGAGACCCGGAAACGAGGCTCCATTAAAGAACGAAAGGAAACAAATTATGATGACAACAGTAATGATTCTCGCAGTAGTAGCAATCATGATTGCTCAGGCTGTACATGTTAACAACAAGATTGAGAAGGGTCTTAGATAAGGTCACTTCAGGTAAAAAGAAAGATTGGCAGCAATGCCACAGTATTAATTAAAAAAAGAAAGGATAACGATTATGAAAACAATGTTTAAGAACATCAAGAAGGCCTTGAAGGCTATTCTTGCAGATTACATGAACGCTATGGAAATGTATGGCGAGGCTTTGAACAGAAGCCGTGGTTGTGCTTGCGCATAAGGGATTCTATCCCGAATGCAACAGCATTCTTAAGAGAAAGCAAACGAAGTAATTACGTTTATAATAATAAAAAAGCGTGTGAGTAGCAATACTTACACGCTTTTTCTTTTATTATATGGTATCAATCTGATAATCAACTGATTCTTTCCTGGATGTTTACCATTCCATAGAGAAGGTGATGCCTCTTCGCATCATATCCTTTGCCGTAGGCTTCAATCGGGTGAGGAATCCTTCCCAGGAGCGATTCTTCTGAAGACTCCATCCGGCTTCTGCCAAAGCCAATGCACGTGGATAAGCCTGATAATAGATGCGCTCAGGAGAATTGATACACTCACTCCACAAGGTTCCGGCTACACCAAAGAGGTTGTTCTTTTCAAACTCCTCTCCCATTCCCCATGCAGGATCAAGATCGTAGGCTGCCTTCAAGGAAGTAACCGGCATTCCCCAGTTTACCTCAGGCATGTCGCCCTTGGCCATCGGATAGTCGAAATAGCAATGTTCACCTGGGCAAAGCAAGATGCGGGCATTGTTCTCCACCGCTGCGACCAATGCTTCCTTGGTGAGACCTGCACGCCATGCAAAGGTAACGCAACCTGGCTGAATCTTCTTGAAATCGGTCTCATACCAGAACATCGGAGTCTTATGATATTGGGTACGAAGAAGATCTATCACACGGTCGAAGAGATAGCCCTGCAGCTTCCAGTTCTCAGAACGGTCGGTAGTAGTAATACCGAGTTTCTTCTTCAATGCCTGACACTTAGGACAGTTGGTCCAGCAATCGAGGGCAGGATTACCAGCCTCGTCACCACCCAGATGAATGTATTCAGAAGGAAAGACATCGGCAAGCTCCTTGAATACATTTCCAAGAAACTCGTAAGTGAATTCATTACCGGCACAAAGCAATTCGTCAGATACACCGCAAGTAGTACGGATAGGCTTTCTTACTCCCTGGCAGGTCAATTCCGGATATACGCTGATAGCAGCCACCTCATGACCCGGCATCTCAATCTCAGGTACCACCTGGATATGATACTTGGCACAATATGCTACAAAGTCGCGCATCTGCTCCTGTGTATAATATCCCTTGATAGGCATCAGCATATCGTCCATACCCCATCGGCTGCTAGCCTCAGCGGTAAGACGAGGATATTTCTTGATTTCGATAGTCCATGCCTGATCATCCACCAAGTGAAGATGAAGCATATTGAGCTTATAGCGAGCCATCTCAGGAACGAAAGCCTTCAACTCTTCGTATGGGATAAAGATACGGCAAGGGTCCACCATCAACTCTCTTACATGAGTGCGTGGCTGGTCTTTCAAAGCCAGCTGTGGGATGGCATCGCAACCCACCTTAGATGCATTGCCACGAAGCAACTGGTCGAAAGTCATCAATCCGTAGAAGACACCAGCTGCAGTCTTTCCCTTGATGACCACACCTTTCTGCTGTACTTCCAGGGTATAAGCCTCAGCATCGGTAAGAGTAGGATCAATGGCAAGGTTCATCGTCAGCTGTGCTCCCTTCTGCTGAGCATTTCTCTCCATGAGGATTCTGTCAGCATGTTCACGCTCATTAGCCAGACCTTCATCTGCCACAATCTTCCAGTTTCCCGCCACCTGCAACGGTGCAGCCTTTGCCTTCACCTTCAGATCCATCGGTACAGGAATCAGGCAAGCTTCAGGATTGCATACTTCCCTAGCCTGTTTCACTTCTCCGAAGAAAGCCTTCCAGCCTTGTGCCTTGCGGTAAGCCTTCTCGCTGCCTCTTGGCATGACCAGTTTCACGCCTCGCATGTTCACGCCCGAAAAAGCCGTAGCAGCAGCCTTTGGTGGAATATGGGAATTTACCCTGATGACCTGTACACCCTCAAGATTGGCAAAAGAGAACTCTCCTATCTCCGGTGTGCCTTCGATTGTGATGTTTTTCAGAGACTTGCAACCGGAAAAGGCTGCAGCCCCCACCTTCGTTACCGACTTGGGAATCACCACTTCCTGCAGGTTATCGCAGGCAAAGAAAGCCTGAGTACCTATCTCCTGCAACTGATTTGGCAAGATGATATGCTGCAGATGATGACGGGAATGGAATGCATTCTTAGGAAGAACAGGACAGGTTGCCTCGCTCAGGTCCAGATTTCTCAACTGCCAGCAGAGATCACGAAGCTGGCGGAAATCTGAATTTTTCGTAGTTGTCAAGGTTCCGGTCAACTTTAGATTAATAGCTGCAGATTTCTTCTCGGCATTCAGGTCTTTCATGTTGGCAATGGTTTGTGCCGACATGGAAGAAGCCAAGAGAGCAACAACTGCCAATGAAATAAATTTTCTCATACTCTAATGGTTTTAAAGGTTTATAATAATTTGAATATTTTTCTAGATGAAAGCTATTTTCTTGCCATTCTCCACAAAGTCCAGATTAACGACATCGATATTCTTCCACAATACCCAGTCGCTTTCCAGCTCTGCCAGTCCGGCAATATCTTCGCCATAGTTGAAGAGTCGCTCTATCATTGTTCCGTATGTTAGATGATCTATCTTCTCTATCGGATGCAGGATGACCGATTCTTCAAAACAGCCTTTCTTCTCACTCCGAATCTCTACCAGCAACTTCGCCTGCAAGAGTTCTCTTACAGCCTGATTGACTATCTGCTGCGGAATCTCCGTCAAGTCATGAATCTCCTTAGGCGTATAAGCCTGTTCACCATCATTGAAGCGCTTGCATACCAAATGCATCACCATGCCACAAACCCGGATGCGCTGTGACAGCTTCAGATGGTCATAACTGAGATCGCCATCGTAATAATGGATGTTCTGATTGGTATGACAGAGCAAAGCGCCAAAGACCACGATAGCCCAGGATATCTGAAGCCACAACAGAAAAAGCGGAATGGCTGCCAGCGAACCGTAGATGACATTATAGCTGGAAAGAAATACCTGCAGATAGATGTAGCCATACTGCAAGGCTGTCATGCAGATACCCGCCAGGAATGAAGGCACCAGAGTACTGCGGACCCGGATATAAGTATTCGGAATGACATAATAGCAGAATACGAAGAACAGGAACATCGGAACAAATGCCGCCAGATGGAGGATAAACGAAGGAATCGTATCCCCGATATCGGCTATCTTGTCGACATTATCCACCATATTCACTATCCATACGTTGATGCTCGAAGCAAAGAGAATCATCAGTCCCAGACCGAAAAGGATGGTAGGATACTCTGTAACAATCTGCTTCCACGAACGCTCGCCCGTATGCCAGATATCATCAAAGGTAAGCTCTATCTTCTGCATCAGGGAAACGATGGTATAGAGAAACATCACGATACCCGTACCGATGATATAGTTGCTCTGCGTGTTCTCAATATAATTATGTACGAAGTCAACGATAGTCTTGGCAACAACCGGTTGTGCCTCGAAGGTGGTAGACAGCCATGACTCCAGCAATGACGCATAGCCGAAGCCTCGGGCAATAACAAACATCATTGCCATAAAAGGTATCAAAGCCATGAAGGAGGCGAAAGTCAATGCAGCTACATCCCTTGCCCACATATCCTTTACATAGAAGATGCGACCGGCAAGCATACCCATCTTGATCCAAGACTTCATTCTGCCCCGGAAATCCTTGATATTAGAAGAATTAAACTCTCTAATATCTTCGTAGAATCCTAGTATTCTGTCTATTACCCCCATATTCTGAAGTTTTACTCCGTTATCAAGCAACAAATCCCTCCACAACATCATCTCATGATGCCGTGAAGGGATTTGTCTTAGTATAATTGCTTAAGCTCTATGATTAATAGAACTTGAAGTAGTTGCGAGCGTTGTTGTAAGAGATGTCCTCTACCATGCGAGAGAGGCTCTCCATGTCGTTAGGAAGCAAGCCCTTCTCTACATCATTGCCGAGGAGGTTGCAGAGCAAACGACGGAAGTACTCGTGACGTGGGTAGCTGAGGAATGAACGTGAGTCGGTCAACATACCTACGAAACGGCTCAAGAGACCCAATACTGAGAGAGCGTTCATCTGACGGGTCATACCATCGAGCTGATCGTTGAACCACCAGCCTGAACCGAACTGAATCTTGCCTGGGCAAGAACCATCCTGGAAGTTACCGAGCATAGTAGCGATAACCTCATTGGCGCATGGGTTCAAAGTATAGAGGATTGTACGTGTCAACTTGCCTTCCATGTTCAATTCATTGAGGAAGCTGCTCATAGCCTTAGCTGTAGTGAACTCACCGATAGAGTCGAAACCTGTATCAGCACCGAGCTTATTGTACATCAATGTATTGTTGTCGCGGATAGCACCATAGTGGTACTGCTGAGTCCAGTCGGCAGCGTGATCCATCTCTGCGCAAACCTTGAGGAATGCATGCTTGTACTGACGGATTTCGAGTGCAGAAAGCTGCTGACCACGCATAGCCTTAGCAAAGATAGTCTCAATCTGAGAATCTGTGTATGGCTCATCGTAGAACTCCTCTATACCGTGGTCGCTCAACTTACAGCCGTTCTCTGTGAAGAAGTCGTGACGCTTCTGCAAAGCATCAACCATATCCTGGAATGTAGTGAGATCTACACCTGCCACCTCACCGAGCTTGTTCATATAGTCAGCGAAGTCTGGCTTCTCGATGTTCATTGCCTTGTCAGGACGCCAAGCAGGAATCATCTTGATTTCGAAACCGCTCTCACGTGTCTGCTTGTGGTAACGGAGATCATCGATTGGGTCGTCTGTAGTACAAACGCACTCTACGTTATAGTGACGCATCAAGCCGCGAGCGCTGAACTCTGGCAGCTGCAACTTCTCGTTACACTCGTCATAGATTTCACGGGCAGTCTTAGGACTCAACTGCTTGTCGATACCGAAAGCTGTCTTCAGCTCCAAGTGGGTCCAGTGATACAGAGGGTTACGGAATGTATATGGTACAGTCTCAGCCCATTTCTCGAACTTCTCCCAGTCGCTGGTATCAGTACCTGTGCAGAAACGCTCGTCTACACCATTGGTACGCATAGCACGCCACTTATAGTGGTCACCACCGAGCCAAAGCTCTGTAATGCTCTTGAACTTGTGATCATTAGCAACCATCTCAGGGATGAGGTGGCAGTGATAATCGATGATTGGCATCTTAGCCGCATGATTGTGGAAAAGGTCCTGCGCTGTCTTTGTGTCGAGCAGGAAATTTTCATCCATAAATTGCTTCATAACTGTATAGTAGTTTTTAAATGTTTATTTATTACTATTAATTATGACGCAAAGATACAATAAATATTGGAATAGCAAATCGTTTAAGCGAAATATTTTTGATTATTTCACTTAAACGATTACGTTATCTTATGAATTTGAAGTTTTTAAAGTTGAAAAATAAAATTTCAAAGTTCCATATTATACGATGATTCTTGTCTTATGATAGTTCTCACGGAACTCACTTGGCGAGCATCCCTTCTTTTTCTTGAATATCCGGTTGAAATTGCTGAGGTTATTAAACCCGCAGTCAAATCCGATTTCACTGATACTTTTAGCTGTATCCACCAGCATGCGTGCCGCATAGCCGAGACGAAGGTCGATGATATACTCAGAAATGTTCCTGCCCGTATGAAGTTTGAAGAAACGGCTGAATGCACTCGAACTCATGCCCGCCAAAGAAGCAAGCTGAGGCAGGCGGAGATCATCCATATAATTCTTAGAGATATAATTCTTCACCTTTAATATACGGCGACTGTCGTCCTCAACGGCTACCTTAGCATAACTGGAAGAAGCCAAGGTACGGGCATTCTCGCACTTAGACAATTCATAGAGGATGGTCAGGAATTGCTGGACGGCATAAAAGCCATCCTTGATGCTACTCAATGTATCTAACAGACCATACACTTTCATGATTGCCTTTATCGGAAAACAAAGGCCTTTCTTAGCCTCCTGCATCATACGGGTAATGCTGGCATAAGGATTTCTTCCGAAAAGGGTTTCATCTGCCATACTGAAGTCAAACTGAATGGTAATCTCACGAATGTCCTCACTTCGGCATTCGTTCTGCTCCCATACATGCTCCAGGTCAGGAGAGGTGATAAGACAGAGATCATAATCGCCTATAACCTCCTGTGAATCGCCCACAATACGTTTCACACCGGCCGCATTCTCTACAAAATTAAGTTCGAATACCGAATGGTTGTGTATCGGATAGGTAAACTCTTTCTTGTGACGGTCAGCAATATATAGTACGTCCTTACCCATCAAAGGGGTAATTTCATGTATGATTCTTCTGTCTTCTGCCATAATGTTATAGTGATTAATGAGTAGTGAGTAGTGATTGAAGAGTAATGAATAATGATTAGTGATCATCATGCGCATACAATAATCACTAATCAATATTCACTAATCACTAATCGTTATATTAAATATTCAATGTTCTAAGGATTTCGCTCATCTTCTGCTTGGTTGCGATACGTGTAGGTACCAGAGGCAGACGGAGTTCGTTCTCAATGAAGCCCATATCATTCAGCAGAGCCTTAACACCTGCAGGGTTACCATCCACAAAGAGCAGACTGTACAACTCTGTGAAAGAATGATGAATCTTGCGTGCAGGCTCGTATTCACCGCGGAATTCCAGACGAATCATACGGCTGAATGCCTTTGGCAGTGCATTACCGATTACAGAGATAACACCAGCAGCACCACTTGCTATCATAGAGAAGGTAAGCGCATCATCACCACTGATAACTTCAAAGTTATCCGGCTTGTTCTTGATAATCTCATCTACCTGCTCCAGGCTGCCACTAGCTTCCTTCACTGCTACTACATTAGGGAAATCGCGCGCAATGCGACAAGTGGTCTCAGGCTTCATGTTAATACCTGTACGACCAGGAACATTATAGAGTACGATAGGCAGTGGACTAACCTGAGCTATTGCCTTGAAATGCTGATACAAGCCTTCCTGAGATGGCTTGTTGTAATAAGGACAAATACTGAGGATGCCATCAATGCCACTCCAGTCTGTGTTCTTGATTTCATCCACGACAGCAGCAGTATTGTTGCCACCACAATATTTCAAAATCTTGACGCGCCCCTTGTTCACGTCTTTCACCAATTCAGTAATCTTGTCTTTCTCTTCCTGGGTCAGGCATGGAGCCTCACCAGTAGTGGCAAGGATGCAAAGAAAGTCTGCACCATTGTCAATTTGGAACTCTACCAATCTCTTGAGAGACTGATAATCAACCGATCCGTCGGCCTTAAATGGAGTAATGAGGGCAATACCTAAGCCCTTAAAAATATTCTGTGCCATAATCTATTAAACAAAATCGTTGGCAAAAGTACACAATTATTGTCAAAATGCAAAATAAAATCAGAATTTTCTTTCAAGATTGTATCATTTTTGAAAATATTCTGTATTATTATACCATATTTCACGTTTTTTTAGTAACTTTGCACCCGAATTAAGCGAAAAACGAAGGGCAAACCAAGCTCTATGTTCGAAGCTCAAAGTAAAACAGTTCAAAGTTAATAATGAGATATTTTATATTCTTTGGTTACGACGGAACCAACTATCACGGCTGGCAGATTCAGCCTAATGCCAATTCGGTACAGCAGGAGTTGCAGCGTGCACTCTCCATACTTCTGAGAAAAGAGATAGAAGTAGTGGGAGCCGGAAGAACCGACACAGGAGTACATGCCCGCAACATGGCGGCTCACTTCGAGACTGAGATTACGATGGAACTCGACCAACTGGTATATCGTCTGAACCGAATTCTGCCACGTGACATCGCAGTATACGAAGTACAGGAGGTTAATCCTGAGATGCACGCCCGCTTCTCTGCCACCTCGCGTACCTATCATTATTATATCCACACAAAAAAGGACCCTTTCGAGCGTCACTATTCCCTGCAGATGAACTATCCTCTCGACTTCAAGAAGATGAACGAGGCTGCACAGCATTTTCTGCAACACGAAGACTATGCTGCTTTCTGCAAGGCGGGCGGTGACAACAAGACCACCATCTGTCATGTAACGACAGCCCGCTGGGTTCAGACCTCTCCCACTACCTGGTATTTCGAAATCACCGCCAACCGTTTCCTGAGAAACATGGTAAGAGCCGTGGTGGGTACCCTCATCGATGTGGGCAGGGGAAAGATTACGATGGAGCAGTTCCTCGACATCCTGCACAATGGCAGCCGCAGCGATGCGGGCGAAAGCATGCCAGGCAATGCCCTGTTCCTGGAAGACGTGGGATATGATTTCAAAGAATAAATGATTAGAAACACAAGGGCGCGAGCCTTAATAAACATTAAATAATAAACATTAAACACTACTATGTGGTTAGTATTAGCATTTCTCTCAGCAGCGCTGCTGGGATTCTATGATGCCTTCAAGAAGAAGGCACTTTCAGGTAACGCAGTAATTCCCGTGCTCTTCTTGAACACGCTTTTCTCATCACTCATCTTCCTGCCGTTCATCATCTTGAGCTATACAGGAAATTCGCTGGATGGAACCATGTTCCATGTAGCCGAAGGCGGATGGGAAGTTCACAAGTATATCGTGCTCAAGAGTTTCATCGTATTGAGCAGTTGGATCTTCGGTTATTTCGGCATGAAGCATCTGCCACTCACCATCGTGGGGCCTATCAATGCCACCCGTCCGGTAATGACACTCGTGGGTGCCCTGCTGGTTTACGGCGAGGTACTCAACCTCTACCAGTGGATTGGTGTCATTCTTGCCATCATCTCCTTTGCCATGCTTTCGCGCAGCGGAAAGAAGGAGGGCATCGACTTCAAGCACAACAAGTGGATTTACTTCATCGTTCTGGCTGCCGTACTCGGTGCGGTGAGTGGTCTATACGATAAGTATCTGATGGCTCCACCCGAGAATGGTGGTGTAGGATTGGATAGAATGATCGTGCAGAGCTGGTACAACATCTACCAGTGCTTCCTCATGGGAGCCATGCTCCTGATGATATGGTGGCCTACCAAGAAGAACTCCACCCCATTCCATTGGCATTGGAGCATCATCTTCATCAGCATCTTCCTTTCGGCTGCCGATTTCGTATATTTCTACGCATTGAGCTTGCCAGGAGCCATGATCAGTATCGTCAGCATGATCCGCCGCGGTTCGGTCATCGTCAGCTTCCTCTTCGGTGCAGCCATCTTCCACGAGAAGAACCTCAAGGCTAAGTTTGTTGACCTTCTTCTCGTTCTGCTCGGAATGCTGTTCCTCTATTTCGGAACAAAGTAATCTGCATAGCATACGAAACTTTCTGCAAAGAAAGCAACAAGCATAAAAAAAGTCTTGCAAGCCAATGTGCCTGCAAGACTTTTTTATGTTTTTACCAGATATGTGCACGCTTGTTCTTTGGAACAAAGAGCTTGTCGCTCTTCTTGATGTTGAATGCCTTGTACCATGCATCCACCATTGGGAGGGCACCGTTCACACGAGCCTCGTTTGGAGAGTGAACATCCACGGTCATCAGATACTGCAGGTACTCAGGACGGGCATTGCCTGCCCATACACGTGCCCATGCCAGGAAGAAGCGCTGCTCTGGAGTAAATCCATCCTTCACAACCAACTTCTCTGTCTTCATCACATTCTGAAGTGCACGGAAAGCGATGTTCAAACCACCATTGTCACCGATGTTCTCACCCAGGGTCATCTGGCCGTTTACCTTCTTGCCAGCCAACTCAATCTTGTTGAAATGGTCAACCAGAATCTTGGTGCGAGACTCGAAGTTCTTCTTATCTGCAGCGGTCCACCAGTTGTGCTGGTTACCAGTCTTATCAAACTGACTACCCTGGTCGTCAAAACCGTGGCTCATCTCATGACCGATTACACCACCGATACCGCCATAATTCATCGCATCATCAGCTGTTGGATCGAAGAAAGGAGGCTGCAGGATAGCTGCAGGGAAGCAGATCTCGTTGGTAGTTGGGTTGTAATAAGCATTGATAGTCTGAGGAGTCATTCCCCACTCTGTCTTATCTACCGGCTTGTTCACCTTACGGGCAATGGCATCCTTGGTAAAGAACTCAGAGATGTTTGCCATATTCTCGTAGAGAGAGAGGCTGTCATCTACCTGCAAACCGCTATAATCCTTCCACTTGTCAGGATAACCGATCTTGATGATGAAGTTCTCCAACTTATCCTTAGCCTGTGCCTTGGTAGCAGCACTCATCCATGTAGCCTCATCGATGCGCTGAGAAAGCGCAGTCTGGAGATTGTGAACGAGGTCGAGCATACGCTTCTTGCTACTTTCAGGGAAGTACTTCTCTACGTAGATCTTTCCGATAGCCTCGCCCAAAACGCCGCTCACGGTACTTACAGCACGCTTCCAGCGAGGACGGTCCTGCTGAACACCGCTCATTACCTTGCTCAACTCGAAGGATACGGCACGGAAATCATCGCTCAACACACTGGTAGCACCAGAAATCACCTTAATCTCTGCGTATGTCTTCAAATCATCCAGAGAGGTCTCTGCGAGAATCTTCTCAACCTCGTGGATTGGCTCAGGCTGACCTACACAAACTTCCTTGAAAGCAGGGAAACCGGATGCCAGGAACACGTTGCCCCAGTCGATGCCAGGATAATCGAGCACGAGCTGGTTGTAGGTCATCTTGTGATAGTTCTTGTCGATGTCGCGGAGCTGTACCTGGCTATAGCTTGCCTTAGCGATGCGGGTCTCGATGGCCATCACAGCCTCCATCTTCTTCTGGGCTGTAGCCTCGTCGTTGCCAACCATCTGGAAGAGCTTCTTCATATAAGCCTTGTATGCATCACGGATCTTCTTGGTCTGCTCGTCATCGTTTACATAGTAATCGCGTACACCAAGACCAATACCGCCCTGTCCTACCTCAACGAGGTTGTTGGCGGCATCACGAAGGTCGGCACCAACACCGATACCATACATCATGGTACCCTCGCCACGGAAATCGAGCTGAGCTGTTACCAACTGATACTCTCTGCGGTCCTTGATGGCAGCGATACGGTCGAGAGTTGGCTTGATAGGTGCCCATCCCTCCTTGTTCAGGCGAACGCTGTCCATACGGAGGTTGTAGAGCGAACCGATCTTTTGTCCGAGCGAACCCTTCTGCTGTGGCTTGGAAGCATATTCAAGGATGATGTCCTGAATGCGCTTCTGATTCTGCTCAAAGAGGTCTGTAAAAGCACCATTATCAGTATGCTCAGCATCAAGCGGATTGTTCTTCATCCAGTTGCCTGCGGCATAACGATAGAAATCATTTCCTGGCTTGATGCTCAAGTCCATATTGGCCTTGTCAATACCAGAGCCCAACTTATCCTGCTGGGCAAAAGCTGTTGTTGCACTGAGCAACAATGCAGCGAATAACACTTTTGTTTTCATTGTTTATAATGTTTATAGTTTATGTTTCATATTGAATTGGCTTGCACTACTCAAGGCTAGACCGGCGAAGGTCAAGCCACCGTTCAGCATCAAGAGTTCGTAACCAAACTTATAACCTGTAAGCTGTGATGTCATGTTATCGATGACGAAACAGATAAGCGGACTGGCTATGCAAATCCATGGTGACCACCGGTCGTTCACCTGTCGCCTGGTAAGCAAACTGAAGGCAAACAATCCCAACAATGGTCCATAGGTATACGAGCAGAGAATGTAGATGGCATCAATAACGCTGGTAGAGTTGATGGCCTTGAAGGCAATGATGAACAGCATGAACACCACCGCAACCAACAAGTGCATACACTTGCGGAGCTTCACATCATCCTTCCTGCCCAGGATATCTACACAAAGACTCGTGGTTATAGCAGTCAGTGCAGAGTCGGCACTGGAGAAACTGGCAGCAACAATACCAATGGTAAAGAGCACAACTACCAAGGTTCCCATCGCTCCTGATGCCGCAAAGATCGGCAGCAGATCATCAGGAGCAGATGGCAAAGCCACTCCCTGTTTCTGAGCCAGCATCATCAGCAGTATACCCAGACTCAAGAAAAGCAGATTGGCTGGCACAAAGGCAAAGCCGTAGGTACAAACATCTTTCTGTGCCTCTCGAAGCGACTTGCAGGTAAGATTCTTCTGCATCATGTCCTGATCTAATCCTGTCATCACAATCACCACAAACACACCACTGAGAAATTGTTTCCAGAAGTTCTGCTTCGATACCCAATCATCAAAGACAAAGATGCGGGAATGACTATCTTGAACAATTGCCGAAACAGCCTCAGAAGGCGTCATGCCTAAGGCTGCCATCACCTGATAGATAATCAGGATGAGCGCCGCAAACATACAGGTGGTCTGGAAGGAATCCGTCCACACCAGAGTCTTGATGCCACCCTTTCGGGTATAGAGCCAGATGAGCATCACCATCACAGGCACCGTTATCCAGAACGGAACACCCACCCCATCGAGCACAAACCGCTGCAACAAGATACAGACCACAAAGAAGCGAACTGCGGCTCCAGTCATCTTAGACAAGAGGAAGAATGAAGCTCCCGTCTTATATGAGCGCTCACCCAACCGCTGCTGCAAGTAGCTATAAATGGTAGTGAGATTATACCGATAATAGATAGGCAGCAAAAGGAAACCTACGGCAAAATAACCCACGATAAATCCAAGACACATCTGAAGATAGGTCATATCGGTCTTCATCACCATGCCCGGCACACTGACAAAGGTAATACCCGAGATGGAAGCACCCACCATACCGAAGGCTACCATATACCAAGGCGAACGTCGGTTAGCTCTATAAAACGTTTCATTACTGCTGGCACGTCTTGCCGTGATGTGACTGAAAAGCAACAACACGCAGAAATATGCCAAAATTGTGATGATAATAATCATTTCTTTCTCTCTTTTTATATCTACCTTAATTCCGCAACACTATAATTTAACTTTATTTATAAGTTCCTGAGCAACAAAAAGTTGCCCAGGATTTTGCCATGTCAGAATTTTCACTTATCTTAGTGTTGCAAAAA
>NZ_JBQKHJ010000016.1:0-83195 GCF_052118345.1 Prevotella sp. LCP21S3_D2
GATGGAGGGCTAAATTGCGTATTCTTGTCTCAAAATTAGAAAAATGATGCCGCCGTGCAAAGGTACAACATTATTTTGAGATTTGCAATACGGAGTTGAGCGGATACTTACACTGTATTGGCTATCTGTTTAGGCGGAAGAGAACCGATTGTTGGTGCAATGTGGTTTGTGTATGTGCTTTTCATGGCTCTGATAGGTTTATCTATTGTTTCCTGGGCAATCAAGAAGATTGCAAAGAATGATAGACAATATGAGTGGATGAGATTCATTGCATTGCTGACAATGTGTATGATAGCAGGTATTCTTAGTAATAAGTATGGTTTGACCATCCGTCGATTTAGTAATACATTTACTGCAATGCTGTTGATATATGTTGGCAAAATAATGTATCAGAATATAAAATTGTCTTTTAATAATGGATATTTGGCAATTGTATGTGGATTGGTGGCTTTCGAAGTTGCTTGTATGCTTGGTGGTGTAGCTCTGAATGGTAATGAATATAAAGATATTCTTCAGCTGTTAGTTGCTGCGCCTGCAGTTCTATATATAATAATGTATATAGGTAAGCATATCGAGGCTAATGTAGTAGGTAAGGCTATCGCATATATTGGAAAGGACTCTTTTTATGTGATGGCTTTGCACTTTGTTGGCTTTAAAATTTGTACTTTAGCATTGCAAGGCATAGGTTATGGGGGGGCAAATCTTAGTGATTTGACTCCAGGTGTTGATGGTAATAATCTCTTGCTTTTTGTTTATGCTCTATTTGGAGTAGGGTTCCCATTATTGTTTATGTGGGGATTTAGGCAAATTAAAACTTTAATTAAATAATAATGTAATTATGGAAAATCCTATGGTATCTATCATTACGGTAGGTATGAATCATTTAATATATATAAAGGAGCTTTATAGGTCCATATATGCGAAAGAAACAAAACCAAATGTTTCTTTCGAAGCCATTTATGTAGATAACTGCTCAAAAGATGGTAGTGTGGAATTTCTTCAAAAGGAATATCCACAAGTGAAAATTATCAGGAATAGAACCCCTAAAGGATTTGGTGAGAATAATAATATTGGTGCATTAGCATCGACAGGTAAATATCTAGCCATCATCAATCCTGATGTTTCTTTTTGCAAGGGAAGTCTTGATTCGCTTTACGATTTTATGGAAAAGAATCCCGAGGTAGGTATTGCCGTTCCTCACCTTTTTAATAAGGACTTGACTCATCAATTTTCTATTAGAGGATTTATTACTCCAATGATTTTTGTGAATCGTGTACTGTCGCATGGTAAGGATGATGCAGCAAACAAGGCTGTAGAGAAATATCTGTGTAAGAATATTGATGTGGAAAAGGTTCAACCTGTAAATTGGGCAGTTGGTGCAGCTCTCTTTGTTTCAAGAGAGGTTTATAGCAAACTTGCTGGATTTGATAAAGACTATTTCCTATATATGGAAGATGAAGACCTCTGTTTAAGGTCTTGGCTAATGAATAGACCTGTTGTTTATGTACCTCAATCGCAGATGATACATAATCATCTGCGTGCTAGTGCAAAAATAGGAAAAAAAGCTTTTATGCATTTCAAGAGTTTAAGGACTTTCTTTAAGAAGCATGGATATTCTATACCGGATTTTGCTGGTGCTTGTAAGTTGAATTTTATTTTGTAATTGCTATTATGGAAATAATAAAGACTGATATTGAAGGCGTGCTCATTATTGAGCCTCGTCTGTTTAGAGATGCTCGTGGCTATTTCTTCGAGAGCTTTAGCGAGCGAGAGTTTAAAGAGAAAGTGGAGCCATTGGTTGGCTACAAGGTGGAGTTCTGCCAGGATAACGAAAGCATGAGTAGTTATGGTGTAATGCGAGGCTTGCATTTCCAGAGGCCTCCGTTTACACAGAGCAAGCTGGTAAGATGCGTGAAGGGTAGAGTGCAGGATGTTGCCGTGGATATCCGCAAGGGTTCGCCGACATACGGTAAGCATGTGGCTGTGGAACTGACGGAAGATAATCATCGTCAGTTCTTTATTCCTAAGGGCTTTGCGCATGGTTTTGCTGTATTATCAGAGACTGCGGTATTTCAGTATAAGTGTGATAACTTCTATCACCCAGAGGCTGATGGGGGTATCTCGATACTGGATGATTCTCTCGGTATCGATTGGCGCATTCCTACGGAACACGCTAATCTTTCGGAAAAGGATACAAAACATGAGGTGTTGAAGGACTTTGAAAGTCCTTTTGAAAACTAAAAGAAAGGGCTCTTCCTAAAAATATTGAGGTGATATTTTTCGAATCCCTCCGTCTTCCTTTAGCCAAAAGGAGGTTTTTCTAAAATCATCCCGTCCTTCTTTACCATTAAAGAAGGCTCCACCTCTCATCTCGGTCTTCTCCCCTCAGGGAAGAGGAGGAAAACCGCCCTTAGTGCTGACTTTTCTACCTCTCCGTCTCTCCTGCAAGGAGAGCTCCACCTCTAACCAAGCCTTCCTCCTCAGGAGGAAGGATGTAACCGCCCTCCGGTGCTCAGAACCGCTACGCTCTATGGATGGCGGACCATCAAAGGTCTTCGCCATGTTATGCGGGATGGGACCGCATGGGGATGACTGGTTATAGTTTATATCCAGGTTATTTGCTGGTAAATTGCTGATTTCTTTTGATTTTCTTGGTGGTTTCGAGGAAAAAGTGTATTTTTGGAAAGTTATATAAATAATATCAGAGAAACACAAAGGGATAAGATTTATAATTTTAATTATATACTTTAAGATTGGCAGGGCTTTTGATGAAGCTCTGCCTATCTTTTTGACTTTTCTTAAAAAAAAGATACCATATTACTTTTTAACATACTGATAGGTGTCACTGCTTGGAATATAGCAGGGACGCTATATTCATTATATGCTTTTATATGAAGAATATTAAACTCTTTGATTACCAGGAGGATATGAAGGAACGGATTGAGAAGGCGTTGCGCCTTCATCGGTCCGTGATGGCACAAATGCCAACGGGTACGGGAAAAACGGTTCTACTCGCTTCGGTCGTAGAATCGTTTTTGAGGGAACATTCCAATTGTCAGGTTTGGATTGTTGCCCATAGAAGGGAGTTGGTTTCTCAGATTCGAGAAACGATTCAAAGAGTTTTTTTCGAATCACCCCGTCCCTCTTTAGCCAAAGAAGGTTTTTTTTCGAAAACCCACCCGTCCTCCCTTACCCTTAAGGGAGGCTCCACCGCTTTCCCCAAGCCCCTTTCCCCTCAGGGGACAGGGGATGTAACCGCCCTCCGGTGCTCAGAACCGCTACGCTCTAAGGTTGGCGGACCATCAAAGGTCTCGCCAGATCGTTTGTGCGGTGTAAACCGCCTTGCTGAAAAAGAGGATGATACTTCTTTCAATTTGATAGAAAAGCCGTTGGATTCTTCACTCTTCACTCTTCGTTCTTCACTTATAAAGGCTGTGTCGATACAATGGTTGTCGAAGCACTATGACGAGATAGAGGAAGAACCGGGGATGATTGTGATTGACGAGGCGCACCATGCGCTTGCCAAGACCTATAAGGGGATGTGGGAGAGATTCCCGAATGCTAAGTTCCTGGGACTGACGGCTACTCCTTGCCGATTGAATGGTAAGGGATTCACTGATCTGTTTGATGTCTTGGTGCAGTCGTGGAGTGTTCCTGAGTTTATCAGCAAGGGAAGATTGGCAACATACGATTTTGTGAGCATCAAATCAGATGGTGTGACGCAACGGCTCATCGACTCCTTGCAGAAGCGAGGAGCAGATGGTGATTATCAGAACAAGGAAATGGATATGCTGCTGAATAAGAAGCCGAGTATCGAAAGGCTCTATCGGAGCTTGGAAGAATTTGGTAAAGACAGAAAGGGCATCGTGTATGCCATCAATATCAGTCATGCTAATGCTATTGCCGAGTTCTACAGAGAACACGGCATCGCGGCTGTTGCTATTGATAGTAAAACGCCAAGTTCTTTACGAAAAGAACTTATTGAAAGGTTCAAATATTCTTCTTTTTCGAAAACCCAACCATCCATCCTTCATAAGGATTTTTCGAATCACCCCGTCCCTCTTTCCAAAGAGGGCTCCACTTTCTCCCCAAGCCCCTCTTCCTCAGGAAGCGGGGATGTAACCGCTCCTCCTCGTCGCTCGGAACCGCTACGCTCTAAGGATGGCGGACCATCAAAGGTCTCGCCAGATTGTTTGTGCGGTGTAAACCGCCTTGGTGATGGTCTTGGGGACCGCCTGGGTGCTACTTGCTTGCGGCCTGCAGATAAAGTTGGCGATAGACTTGCTGCTACTTGTTTGCGGGCTGCTGATGGGCTTGGTACTACTTGCTTGCGACCTGCTGATGGGGCTGCTGATAGACTTGCTGATAGACTTGCTGATGGACTTGCTCCTATACAAGTATTGGTGAATGTGGACATCTTCTCGGAGGGATTTGACTGCCCGGATGTGGAGTTTGTACAGTTGGCACGACCAACGTTGTCGCTTGCCAAGTATCTGCAGATGGTAGGAAGAGGATTGCGAGTAGCCAGGGGAAAGAAGAATTGCGTGATTATAGATAATGTGGGACTATATCGGGTGTTCGGGTTGCCTTCGCAAGTATGGAACTGGAATGCTATGTTCGAGGGAAAGCTGAAAGTTGGCAAGAGAAAGGAGACTCCGAAGGATAGAGAGTTTTTCCTGATGAACGAGAAGCAAGACGATATTCTGATTCATCCAGACTCAGAAATGATGATGGTGATGAGCCATGAAGAATTGCTCCAAACGATACAGTATCGTGAGTTTGTAGATAGCAAAGGGGAGTTTGGCATCATCAAGCTTCCTGATGGGAAGATGACGGTAGTGAACCGGCAGGGAGAACAAGTCTTGGAGCCAGGCGATTACCGTGACATGAAGCTGTTGGATGGCAACATCCTGTTCTACCGACATCGCAGAAAGGAGGTCTGCTATTATGACCTGTTGTCTGGAGCTATTATTGACGATGGTTCCAATGTTTACGATGTTCCAAAGGTGGTTACGCTAGAAGGTTGGGAGTTCATCAAATATGGAGATGTTTATATGTCTCGCACCTACGAACATTTCTCTTGGCCATATTGCCCTTCCAAATATGACCTGTTCAATTTTGGGGATTACCTGATATATCGTTATAATTATTTAGTAGATAGTGGTTGCCAGGAATGGTACTATTATGAAGGAGGCAATGGCTTGATGATGAAGGCTACTATAGATAGTAATCGAGTATGTTTCTTGCGTGGTGATTATGAACATGTGTATTGGATGTGTGCCACTCTTCGTTGTGGTTGTATCGTGGTTATGGACAGCAAGCAGGACTACTACCTGGTGGATGCATATTTGAAGAAGACCTATATTGGATGCAATAACCCAAAGAATGAAAATGAAGATCTTCATATTGTAATGCCTCGCCTTGGCAAGAAATACTATGATGAGATGATGTTACAGGAGAAGAAAAAGGAAGCAAGCGAGATGATTCTTTTGCATGAAAAGTCTGTAGCAGGACATGTGGAATTATATCAGGCTGGAAAGAAATGGGGCATAAAAGTGGATGGCAGAGTTGTCGTGCCACCCCTTTATCGCAGCATAGCGCAACCTGTTGGTGCCTATTGTGCCTTTGAAGAGATTCCAAGATATTGGGGTATTATGACCTTAAAAGGCAAGGTGATAGTTGATGCCAAATATGAGAAGGTCGAGATTCGTGATGGAGGGATCGCCGTGGTAACTGATATCACGGGGAAAACACAGACCATCCATCTGAAATGATCTATTATAGGGGCGTCAGTCTGAGAATATTAACAAAAAAGAGTGTGTCATGAATTTATGATACACTCTTTTTTTTATTCTGTTTAATTACATCTTCTTTATCCGTTTGCGATATTTCCGAAGAAATCGAATGAGGCATCCCAATCCTTCCATACTGGCTCTCTGCCCAATTCCTTCAATCTCGCATTGATTACCTTGGCGGTACGCTCATCGCTTACGGTGAACTGCTCCAATGCCTGAGGATAGGTATGGTAACCACCAGGATTTACCTTTGATTCTGCCGACATGGTGGTGACACCCAGTGTTGCCATGTTGTCACGGATGTAGGCTGGCTCACGGGTAGAGTAGGAGATATCTACATCGTGGTCGAAGATACGCATGGCGAAAGTTGCCTGGGCCAACTGCTTATCGGTCATGAAGCAGTTTGGCTGGAAACCTTCGTTCTGTGCAGGGCGCATACGAGGGAAGTTCACGCTGTACTTGGTCTTCCAGTAATGCTTCTGCAGATAGCGCAGATGATGAGCCATCATCACTACATCCGTGCGCCATTCCTTCTCCAAGCCGATGAGCACACCCATGCCGATGGAGTGAACGCCTGCCATACCCATGCGGTCGAAACCATCGCAGCGCCACTCAAACTTGCTCTTCATGCCACGTGGGTGGTAGAGCTTGTAGTGCTCGTGGTTGTAGGTTTCCTGGAAACAGATTACGCCGTTCATACCATGGTCGGCGAGGGTCTTGTAATCCTCTGTAGAGAGCGGCATCACCTCAATCTTCACGTTAGAGAAATACTTCTTGGCGATGTCGATTGCCTTGGCAAGATAAGGGGTGCCAGCCTTGGCTGGGTTCTCGCCCGTAACGAGAAGGATGTTCTCGAATGGAGCCAACTGCTTGATTGCCTTGTACTCGTTCTCAATCTGCTCTGGGGTGAGGATGGTACGAGCCATCGGATTCTCACGATGGAAACCGCAATACACGCAGGAGTTGGAGCATGAATTGGTGATGTAGAGAGGAATGAACATCGACATGGTCTTGCCGAAGCGCTCCTCGGTATATTTGCGGGAAAGACGCGCCATAACCTCCAGGTATGGTTCGGCTGCCGGTGAAATCAGCGCCATGAAGTCGTTCACATCGCAATGATCCTTGGCAAGGGCACGGCGCACATCGTTATCGGTCATTCGAGCAATGCGCTCCGTGGTCTCCTCCCAACTGATATTCTTTAATTCGTCTGAAAACATTTTCTTACTTTTTAAACTTTCTCAAATCGTGTGTCAACTTGGCTGCACAGAAGTTAGGACCACACATGGTGCAGTATTCACCCTCGGTATGACCTGCCTCCTCGAAATACTTCAAGGCAAGCTCTGGGTCGAGTGAGAGGTGGAACTGGTCTCTCCAGCGGAACTCGAAACGTGCCTTGGAGAGGGCGTTGTCGCGGATGGTTGCACCTGGATGACCCTTAGCCAAATCGGCTGCATGAGCGGCAATCTTATAGGTTACCACACCTGTGCGCACATCTTCCTTGTTAGGCAAGGCGAGGTGCTCCTTTGGTGTTACATAGCAGAGCATAGCGGTGCCGAGCCATGCAATCTGGGCGCCACCGATGGCTGAAGTGATGTGGTCGTAACCTGGAGCGATATCGGTAACCAATGGGCCGAGGGTGTAGAATGGTGCCTCGTGACAGTGGTCGAGCTGGCGCTCCATGTTCTCCTTGATCTTCTGCAATGGCACGTGACCAGGGCCCTCGATGAATGCCTGCACGTTCTTGTCCCAGGCACGGGTAACGAGTTCGCCCATGGTATCCAACTCGGCAAACTGGGCTGCATCGTTGGCATCGGCAATACAGCCTGGGCGCAGACCATCGCCCAAAGAGAGGGCTACGTCGTACTGTGCCACGATGTCGCAGATGTCGTCGAAGTGCTCATAGAGGAAGCTCTCCTGGTCGTGATAGAGACACCACTTGCTCATGATACTACCGCCACGGCTCACGATACCGCAGAGACGGCTATCAGCAAGATGCACGTTGTGGCGACGGATGCCGGCATGGATGGTGAAATAGTCAACACCCTGCTCACACTGCTCGATGAGGGTATCACGGAATACTTCCCAGTTCAGGTCCTCTACCTTGCCGTTTACCTTCTCCAAAGCCTGGTAGATAGGCACGGTTCCTACTGGTACAGGACAGTTGCGCACAATCCATTCACGGGTTTCGTGGATGTTGTCGCCGGTAGAGAGGTCCATTAAAGTATCGCCTCCCCACTTGCAAGACCATACAGCCTTATCCACCTCTTCCTCGATGCTGGAAGTAGTGGCAGAGTTACCGATATTGGTATTGATCTTCACGAGGAAGTTGCGGCCGATGATCATCGGTTCGCTCTCCGGGTGATTGATGTTGGCAGGAAGAACGGCACGTCCGCGTGCAATCTCATCACGCACATACTCAGGAGTGATATGGGTATCGATGCCCAACTCCTGGCAGTTCATGTTCTCGCGGATAGCCACGTACTCCATCTCTGGAGTGATGATGCCAGCCTTGGCGTATGCCATCTGGGTGATGTGCTTGCCTGCCTGTGCACGGCGAGGCAACTGGATGTGCTCGAAGCGGAGGTGGTCGAGGCTATGGTCAGCAAGGCGCTGCTTGCCATACTCGCTGGTAACTTCCTTGAGCTGCTCGGTATCGTTGCGGTCGAGAATCCACTGCTCGCGCATTCTTGGCAAGCCCTTCTTCAAATCTACCTGATAGTTAGGGTCGCTGTAAGGACCGCTGGTATCGTAGATGTAAACCGGAGCGTTTGGCTCTGTATGTGGAATGCCGCGCTCATCCTTCACAACAGTAGGAGTGAGGTTTACCTTGGTCATTCCAACCTTGATCTGTGGGAAGATTTTTCCCTGCATATACGCCTTTTCTCTCTGGGCGTAAGCTTTCTTATCGTTTGGCATAATTTTTTTAAAGGTAAAAAGGTAAAAGGGTAAAAAGGTAAAAAGAACATTCTGCTTCTTTGCCTTCATCCTTCATGCCTTTTATTTTTTTAAAGGTAAAAAGGTAAAAGGGTAAAAAGGTAAAAAGAACATTCTGCTTCTTTGCCTTCATCCTTCATGCCTTTGTATATCTATAATTATAATTAGTCGTTGAGGAATGCGGTGAGAGGAGAACTTGCCTCGGCACAATCGCTGATGGCTCCGAGACCAGCCTCGTATGCACGGCGACCGCATACTACTGCTTCCTTGAATGCCTTGGCCATCTCTACAGGGTCACCGGCAACGGCGATGGCTGTGTTAACCAAGCAAGCGCTGGCACCCATCTCCATGGCTTCGGCTGCGTGGCTAGGCGCACCGATACCTGCATCTACTACTACTGGAACAGTAGCCTGTTCGATGATGATCTGCAGGAAGTCCTTCATTCTCAATCCCTTGTTGGTACCGATAGGTGCAGCGAGTGGCATCACGGTAGCAGCACCAGCCTCTTCGAGGTGCTTGCAGAGGGTTGGGTCTGCCTGGCAATATGGCAATACCACGAAACCGAGTTTTACCAGTTTCTCGGTAGCCTTCAGAGTCTCGATAGAGTCTGGAAGAAGATAGCGAGGGTCTGGGTGGATTTCGAGCTTGAGCCAGTTGGTTCCGAAAGCCTCGCGAGCCATCTGTGCTGCGAATACAGCCTCCTCGGCGTTGCGCACGCCACTGGTGTTAGGAAGGAGCTGGATATTTGGGTTCTGCACGATATGAGAGAGCAGGTCGTCCTGCTTGTCTTCGAGTTCGATACGCTTCATGGCAACGGTCACCATTTCTGTTTCAGAAGCCTTGATGGCTTCAGCCATGAGCTGGTTGTTGTTGAACTTTCCTGTTCCGAGGAAGAGGCGGGAGTTGAACTCTCGTCCTGCAATTACTAATTTTTCCATTTTTTTTGTATTGTTATTTTTAAATGTTTGCTTATCTGAATCACTTTATCCGCCAGGCGTTCCGACGGTCCTTCATCCGCTAGGCGTTCCGTCGGATTTGCAATCCGTCGTTAAAAAATGTTCGACCACTTAAACCTGGGGATTTGTAATCCCCTTATCAACCTAGTTTGCTGCGGATTTCAAATCCGCAGATCTTAAATAGGTTGGGACCTTTTTTACGCCGGATTGCAAATCCGGCGGGACGCCTAGCGGGCTTTATTTTTTCTGTACGCCTAGGGGGCTTTATTTTTTTGGATGCCTAGCGTCGCTTATCTGAATTCCTTCATCATTTCCATGATATCATGGGTTTCTGATGCCGGGTCCTTGGCATTGAGGATGCAGCCGCTGAGGGCGATGCCGTTAACTCCCGTCTTCATGATGTCGGGGATATCCTCCCTGGTGATGCCACCGATGGCAACGATAGGGATATCGATATTTTCTGCCTTCATCTTCTGGATGATCTCGCGATAGCCTTCAAGACCAAGGATGGGGGAGAGCTTCTCCTTAGTGGTAGTGAAGCGGAACGGACCGCAACCGATATAATCGGCTCCAGCCTCATAGTGAGCCTTCACATCCTCGAAGGTGTTTGCCGTTCCGCCGATGATGAAGTCGTCGCCCAGAATCTTGCGGGCCTCGGCAATCGGCATATCGTTCTTGCCCAGATGCACGCCATCGGCACCCACCTCTTTCACTAGTTCCACACGGTCGTCGATGATGAAGGTAACATTCATGATCTTGCACCATTCCTTCACCTTGTAGGCGATGGGGCGCACCTCATTGTCAGAGGCATCCTTCATGCGGAGCTGAACCCATCTGCAGAGTCCTGTTATCGCCTCGTGGATGCCATCCAGGTAAGTCATCTTCTCATTCTGGTGAGAGATGAACTGCAGTTGAAAACTGTCTAGAGGTATTTTTGCCATAGTCCTATAAACTATAAATTATAAACTATAGATTATCCTCCGCAGAATGCCTTGACAATCACGATGTCTGCGCCCTCCTGGATGAGATGGTTTTCCCATTCATCACGTGGCACCATTTCGTTACTGATGGCTACAGCGCAACCTGTAGCAGGAAGGTCGAGTTCCTGGGCAAGTTCCTTTACGTTCTTTGCCTGAGTTTCTGTCTCTTTGTTGTTGATAGTTACTTTCATAACAGTTCGTTTTTATGATGATATTCATCATGGGAAAAGAAAGATGTTTATCTTTCGCCATCGATGATAATCATCGTTGTTTATTCCTAATAATAATATGTAATCAACACGGAGAACTGTTCTTGAGAAAGTCCGGTATGAATAAAGCCCCTAATCCTAGCAGAAGTTGCACGGAATAGGGGCTCTATCATGATAAGCTTATATCGAATCCCTGCGACAGCATTATCTGTGTCAGGTTCAATGGGTATAATCTCAGCCGAATTTTCAGCACCCCGTGATAATCGTTCGCAAAAGTAATGATATTCTTGGAAAGGAGCAAGAAAGGTGGTTGATTTTTAGGTAATATTAACGGTAGAAGGATAAAAGGTCATACCTTTTGAAATAAATGAGAATTTTTGTTTAGTTTTTTGTTGAATTATTTGGTGGTTTCGGTAAGATATATTAAATTTGCAGTGTAAATATTTTAAAATGTTATAGGTAAAAATGAAAAGTATTAAAATGATGGCTTTGACAGCAGTCACAATTCTTGCGCTGTCATCTTGTGGTACCACTCAGCAGGTGCCTCTTACTGGTAGAACTCATCGCATCTCTGTATCCGATGAGCAGGTCTTGAGCTTGTCTAATCAGGAATACACCAAATATATGGCATCGGCTAAAAAGTCGACAAACGCTGCCAATACTGCCATGGTGCAGCGTGTTGGTAAAAAGTTGGCTAATGCTGTAGAAACTTACCTGAAGAATAATGGCTTTGCCAATGATGTGAAGAATTATGCATGGGAGTTTAATCTCGTACAAGATAAAAACGTCAATGCATTTTGTATGCCTGGCGGCAAGATCGTTGTTTTCGAAGGTTTGTTACCTTATACTCAGAATGAGACTTGTCTGGCTATTGTGTTAGGTCATGAAATTGCGCATGCCGTGGCTAAGCATAGTGCCGAGCAATTGAGTAAGCAGCAGAACCAGCAGGTAGGTACTGCCATTGTGGGTAGTGTGTTGAATCAGGCTGTAGGTAATGGCGTTGGCGATGTGGCTAGTGCCGTAGCCGGACAGTATTTCTCTTTCCGCAACTTGAAATATTCCCGTGACAACGAGACTGAGGCTGATTACATGGGACTTATCTTTGCTGCCATGGCAGGTTACGACCCTCGGCAGGCAATTCCATTCTGGCAGCGCATGTCGCAAGGTAAGAGCGCCAACCAGAGTGATATCTTCAGTGATCATCCTTCGGACGCCAAGCGTATTGCTGCTCTTCAGAAGGAAATGCCAGAGGCTTTGAAGTATTACAAGCCGGCTACTTCTACCTCCAAGACAGTGAAGACCACGAAGGTGTCAACCAAGAAAACAACTAAAAGAAGAAAGTAGTATTCACTAAATATTAACAACTATGATGGATTATATCTCACAAAATCTTTGGCTGTTCTGGACAGTTATCATGTTCATCTGCCTTATCCTGGAGTTGTCTTCGGGTGACTTCTATGTTACGTGCTTTGCCATCGGTGCTTTGGTCAGTATTCCTGTGGCCGTGATGGATGCTCCCTTCTGGGTTCAAGTAGTGGTATGGGCCGTTTGCTCGGTATTGAGCATTCTCTTGATTAGACCACATCTTGTAAAGGCAATAAGACATGGGGCAGATAACAGAAAGAGCAATTATGATGCTTTGGCAGGACAGATTGGTGAAGTGAGTGAGACCATCGTGGCTGGCGGTTTCGGACGCGTGAAACTTGATGGCGATGACTGGAAGGCACAGGCTCCTGATAGTACTGAAGACTTGCAGGTGGGTCAGCGAGTAAGGGTGCTGGGACTTGAGTCTATCATTCTGAAAGTAGAAAAAGTTTAATTCTTGTTTCCTGGGAAGAATTAATTATAAAGGTAGAAATAATCATTATTCACTTAATATCATAAACATCATGAGCATAGGAATTTATGTACTTGCAGCTCTCGTATTGCTCGCACTTGTCGTGGTTAAGAAAACCATCGTTATCATTCCTCAGAGTGAAACGAAAATCATTGAGCGTCTGGGACGTTATTACGCCACCTTGAAGCCAGGTATCAATATCATCATTCCTTTTATCGATCATGCCAAGGACATCGTGGCTATGAGAAATGGAAGATATACTTATACCAACAGCATTGATCTCCGTGAACAGGTATATGATTTCGACCGACAGAATGTGATTACCAAGGATAATATCCAGATGCAGATTAATGCCTTGCTGTATTTCCAGATTGTAGACCCTTTCAAGAGTGTATATGAAATCAACAATTTGCCAAATGCTATCGAGAAGTTGACTCAGACTACTCTTCGTAATATCATAGGTGAGATGGAATTGGACCAGACCCTGACCTCTCGTGATACCATCAATACTAAACTTCGTGCGGTACTGGATGATGCTACTAATAAGTGGGGTATCAAGGTGAACCGTGTAGAGTTGCAGGATATTACTCCACCGGAAAGTGTATTGCAGGCAATGGAGAAGCAGATGCAGGCAGAACGTAACAAACGTGCTACCATCCTTACCTCTGAAGGTGAGAAAGAGAAGCAGCGTCTGCTTTCTGAGGGTGAGAAGGCTGCCATCGTCAACAAGGCAGAGGCAGCCAAACAGCAGGCTATCCTCAGAGCTGAAGGTGAGGCAACAGCCCGTATCCGCAAGGCAGAGGCAGAGGCTATTGCCATTCAGAAGATTACAGAAGCTGTGGGACAGAGTACAAATCCTGCCAACTATCTCCTTGCCCAGAAGTATATTGCCATGATGCAGGAAGTGGCTCAGGGTAAGGATAATAAGGTGGTTTACCTGCCTTATGAGGCTACAAATCTGATGGGATCTATTGGTGGTATCAAAGATTTGTTTAAAGGTTGATTTTTAATAAACGGTACTTTATTATAAAAAATGAGTAAGAATATATGTATTGTAGCTGGTGCCAGACCAAATTTTATTAAGGTAGCACCAGTTATCAGAGCCATTCGCAATGCCCAGAAGTCGGGCGTTGATGTAGAATATCAATTGGTTTATACAGGAAGAAAGGACGATCCAACACTGGAATCTTCACTCTTTTCTGACTTGGATATTCAGAGTCCTGACGTTTTCCTTGAGGTGGATTGCGTGAATATGAATGAACTGACGGGTATGGTAATGGCGCAATTCGAGCGTTATCTTCAGGATCATCCTACGGATGTCGTTATCGTTGTTGATGACCTGGCTTCTACCATGGCTGTTGCTATCGTAACCAAGAAGCAGGGCGTGCAGTTGGCTCATATTGCTGCAGGAACCCGCAGTTTTGATATTACGATGCCAAAGGAAATCAATCGTCTTGTGATTGACGGGCTTTCTGACATTCTCTTTACCGCAGGTATTTCCAATAACAGTATTGCCAATAAAGAGGGAGCTGAGCTTTCCAAGGTGTATATGGTAGGTAATGTGCTTATCGATAATATCCGATTCCTGCAGCAGCGTATGCAGCGTCCTGCGGTGATGGATGAGATGCATCTGGAAGAAGGCAAGTATATGGTGCTGACCTTGAACCGCAAGGCGATAGTCAATAACATTGATGAAATGAAGAGTCTTATCACAGTTATTGATTCCGTGGCTCGAAAGGCTGGCATCAAGGTCGTGGCTCCATTGCGTGGTAAGGCATTGGGTTTTGTTCTCGCCTTCAAGGCTTATCAGGATGTTGCCGATCATCAGTCGGGCATTATGGTGGTACAACCACAGGGTTATCTCGAGTTCTCATATCTTACCGCTCATGCGATGGGCGTCATTACAGATTCCGGTAATGTGGCTGAAGAGGCAACCTTCAATGGCGTGCCTTGTGTTACGCTCAACAGTTATACCGAGCACATGGAGACTGTGACTGTAGGTACCAATGAACTGGTGGCAGAGGACCCTGAAAAATTGCAGAATGCGATGGAAAAAATATTGAATGGTGAATGGAAAAAGGCTGGTATTCCTGACAGATGGGATGGAAGATCTGCAGAACGCATCGTTCAGATTCTTGCTGAATAATCCTTTGAAGAAAGGGGATTCATATAGCATGGTAAAGCGCCCTGAAAAGGCAGAAGCATTGATGTAAAATGCTCTTGCTTTTTCAGGGCGCTTTTTTTTATTTTGCTGTATTATTTGGCGTAGGATAATCGTATTTCTTGAAATAAGAAGGAGTTTTATTGTCATACCAGATACCTTCTACATTCAGACCGATGGAGAATGTTTTCTTGTCATTGGTGTATCTGATGCCACCGCCTAACACGTTGGCTCCCGGTACTCCCATTCCATAACCTCCTGGCATAATGCCGTGGCTCCAATAACCTGGATGCATTCCAAAACCATAAGGACCGTAACCGTACGCACCATATCCGTATGGACCGTAACCGTACGCACCATATCCGTATGGACCGTAACCGGCATATCTGCCATAGATTGAGTTGTAATTATTGGCAACGCTCAGTTGACCATATACGTAAGCCTCCCAATTCTTGTTGATTTTATATCCTAGAATGCCATAGAGACCACCGTCATGATAACTGTCGCCACCATAATTGGTATTTGTAAGATAAGCACCTAATGCCATCCATAACTTTTCGTCCTTACTGAGTGGTGTAAGATAGGTGGCATCTATCGTCTGGGTAAACCCGCCACGATGAGGCGCATGTTTGCCGAAGGTGGCAAAGGCAGAAAGATCAACCGACATATTGAGTCCTTTATGAAGTCCCCAACCGTAATCTCCCCATCCATATCCGTAATCGGTTGGGGTAGGATTGGAAAGGCAAAGACTTGTCTGAAGGCTATCTTGTGCAGAACTGTATACTGCCGTTGGAGCAAGTCCATTAGATGCGGATTCATTGATATGTCGTAACGGAACATAGGAGTTCTGCATAGGCTTTCCGCTATAAATCATCTTTTTGCCATCCTGTAGAATGGTATCGCCTGGCAAAATCCAATCTTCACGAGGACTGTCAAGACTATGCAAAGGCCCGAAACTGATTTGTTGGGCGTATGCATGGGTCATCATCAGACAGGCCGACATGAAAAGGATATATAGTCTTTTCTTATTCATTGTATATTGTTTTTTATAAATTCTTTACTCAGATTCCTGAAATCCCAGATTCAGAATGCCATGACCGTCATGTAATTCTACTGAAAAGCAAGAAATAAGACGTAAAGTTGTATTTCAGACGCAAAGTTATAAAGAAAGTTTGAGAAACACTCATCTTTTTAGAATAAAATCGTTATCTTTGCACTCGATAACATAAATAAGGGTAAAAATTGAAGAAAAAATGAAAAAAGTATTCTCTTTATTCACTATTTTGTTCATGATGACTGCAACAGCCGTTCATGCTCAAAATGCAAATATGGGTTCAAAAGGAAATTTGATGGACAAGGCAGCTCTGGATAGTACCATGCAACTCTTGCCTTGGGAAACTCCTCATGATCCAACCTGTCATCAGGTGATGATCGAAACCAATATGGGCAATATTCTTGTGGCGTTATATAATGATACACCGAAGCATAGAGATAACTTTCTGAAACTTGTGAATTCCGGATTTTACAATGGCTGCATCTTCCAGCGAGTTATCAAGAACTTTATGATACAGGGTGGTGACTATTCGACCCGAAAGGTGACTCCAGGAAAGGTTGAAAAGTTTGATGTTGATTATACCGTGCCTGCTGAAATCATTTATCCTAAATACTATCACAAACGCGGTCAGCTTTGTGCTGCCCGTGAAGGAGATGATGAAAACCCAACCAAGGCTTCGGCTTCTACTGATTTTTATATCACTTGGGGTCGCAATTTCTCTCCACGCCAAATGGAGTATACCGTCAACAAAATGAAGAACGAGGGTAAGAACTATGCCATTCCTTCTGAGCAGATTCAGCAAGGATATATGAAGCATGGAGGAGTGCCACATCTCGATAACGGCTATACCGTCTTTGGAGAGGTGCTGGAAGGTTTGGAAGTGGTAGACAAAATTCAGAATGTAGCCACTAACAAAGAAAATAATGACCGACCTTTAGAGGATGTAGTAATCCTCAAGGCTATTCAAGTGAAATAAAATCTATAAATAACTGAAAAAAACATTATTACGATGAAATCTTTAAAGGAATTGTACAGAATTGGTAAGGGACCATCCAGTAGTCATACCATGGGACCTCAGCGTGCAGCAAAGCTGTTTATGGAACGTTGTGCAAATGCCTCTACTTACGAAGTTACCCTCTATGGAAGTCTTGCGGCTACTGGTAAGGGGCACATGACTGATGTTGCTATTGAGGAGGTCTTCAGGCCGCATAAGTTAGTTCACATCATTTGGGAGCCACAGACCTTCCTGCCTTTCCACCCAAACGGGATGAAGTTTGTGGGTAAAGATCTGAATGGTGATATTATTGAAGAGTGGACGGTTTACAGTATTGGTGGTGGTGCTCTTTCTGATGGCACAGATGGCCATGATGAGTTGGGGGCTAAAGATATATATGATTTGAATACCATGCACGAGATTCAGCAATGGTGTTATGATAACGGCCGATCATTCTGGGAGTATGTAGAAAAGTGTGAGGGTAGTGATATTTGGGATTTCCTCGGTACTGTCTGGCAAACAATGAAACAGTCCATCCGTAATGGATTGGATCATGAAGGAGTATTGCCTGGTCCTCTCAAGCTTCAGCGCAAGGCTGCTACTTATTTTATCAAGGCAAGGGGCTATCGTGCCTCTTTGCAGAGCAGAGGATTGGTTTATTCCTATGCTTTGGCTGTAAGTGAAGAAAACGCTTCTGGTGGTACCATCGTGACAGCTCCAACTTGCGGTGCTTGTGGTGTGTTGCCTGCTGTGCTTTATCATATGCACACGGCTCATGATATGAGTGAACAGCGCATCCTTCGTGCTTTGGCTACTGCCGGATTGGTGGGTAATATCGTGAAGCATAATGCTTCTATCAGTGGTGCAGATGTTGGTTGCCAGGGTGAAGTAGGTGTGGCTTGTGCAATGGCTTCGGCTGCAGCCTGTCAGCTCTTTGGTGGAAGTCCTGCACAGGTAGAATATGCTGCCGAGATGGGCTTGGAACATCACTTGGGCATGACCTGCGATCCTGTTTGTGGCTTGGTTCAGATTCCTTGTATTGAGCGTAATGCCTTTGCGGCAGCCCGTGCTTTGGATGCAGATCTCTATGCTTCCTTCTCTGATGGTCATCATAGTGTTTCATTTGATAGAGTGGTGGAGGTGATGCGCCAGACAGGACATGATTTGCCTTCTCTTTATAAGGAAACGAGTGAGGGAGGACTGGCAAAAGGTTTCAATATAAATAAAAATTAATTGAAAAGTTTCGCCTCAAATGGCAGATGTATACATTTTTTTTCGTATCTTTGCAGAAAATTATAGCTATAAAAAATAAATAATGGGATTATTCGGATTTTTCAGTAATAAGAAAAAAGAAACTCTCGATAAGGGTTTGGAAAAAACCAAAGAGAGTGTTTTCGGAAAATTAGCTCGTGCGGTGGCTGGTAAGTCGACCGTAGATGACGATGTGCTTGATGATTTGGAGGAAGTTCTCATCACTTCTGATGTAGGTGTAGAGACTACCGTGAAAATCATTCGTCGCATCGAAGAGCGTGTAGCACGTGATAAATATGTTTCAACTTCAGAGCTCAATCAGATCTTGCGTGAAGAAATCGCCAATCTCTTGTCTGAGAATCATTCTGATGATAATGATGATTGGGATTTGCCTAGCGACCATAAACCATACGTTATTCTCGTGGTTGGCGTGAATGGTGTAGGTAAGACTACCACCATTGGCAAATTGGCTTACCAGTTTAAGAAGGCTGGCAAGAAGGTTTATCTCGGTGCTGCCGATACATTCCGCGCAGCTGCTGTAGAGCAAATCTGTATTTGGGGCGAACGTGTCGGGGTGCCTGTTGTAAAACAGCAGATGGGTAGCGATCCTGCCAGTGTGGCTTTTGATGCTCTGCAGAGTGCTAAGGCTAACGGTGCTGACGTAGTTCTGATTGATACAGCCGGTCGTCTTCATAATAAGGTGAACCTGATGAACGAGTTGAAGAAGATTAAGGAAGTGATGAAGAAGGTGCTTCCTGATGCACCTGATGAGGTAATGCTGGTTCTTGATGGCAGTACTGGTCAGAATGCCTTTGAACAGGCTAAGCAATTTTCGGCTGTTACCAATATCACTTCGCTTGCTATCACCAAGCTGGATGGTACAGCAAAGGGTGGTGTTGTTATCGGTATCTCTGATCAGTTGAAGGTACCTGTTAAGTACATTGGACTTGGTGAGGGTATGGAAGATCTCCAGCTTTTCAATAAGCGTGAGTTCGTTGACTCTCTTTTTAAGAAATAGTAGTGAAAAAATAGATGAAGAAAAATCAGATAGATATTATAACTTTGGGTTGTTCGAAGAACCTGGTTGACAGCGAATTGCTCATGAAGCAGTTTGAGGCCAACGGTTATCATTGTACTCATGACCCAAAGCGTCCTCAGGGGGAAATAGCCGTTATCAATACCTGCGGTTTTATAGAAGATGCCAAGCAAGAGAGTATTGATACCATTCTGGAGTTTATCCAGGCTAAGGAAGAAGGAAAACTGAAGAAACTTTATGTAATGGGTTGTCTTTCACAGCGTTATCAGAAGGAACTGGAAGCAGAAATGCCTGAGGTTGATAAGTTTTACGGCAAATTCAATTATAAGCAGTTACTTCACGAATTAGGTAAGGCTGACGTTCCTTCCTGCGATGGACACCGTCATCTTACTACTCCTCGTCATTATGCTTATGTCAAGATAGCAGAGGGCTGTAACCGTCATTGTGCCTATTGTGCCATCCCAATCATTACAGGAAAACATGTTTCTCGCCCTAAGGAGGAGATTTTGAATGAGGTTAGGGAGTTAATGGCAGAAGGAGTTAAGGAATTTCAGATTATTGCTCAGGAATTAACCTATTATGGTGTTGACCTTGATGGCAAGCATCATATCACAGAGCTTATCAGCGAAATGGCTGATATTCCAGGCGTGAAATGGATTAGATTGCATTATGCTTATCCTAATCAGTTCCCTATGGATCTGCTCGATGTGATGCGCGAGAAACCAAATGTCTGCAAGTATCTTGATATAGCGTTGCAGCATATCAGTGATCACATGCTTTCCCGTATGCACCGTCATGTGTCCAAGCAGGAGACAATAGATCTCTTGAAGGCTATCCGTGAGCGTGTGCCAGGAATTCATATCCGTACTACACTGATGGTTGGTTTCCCTGGTGAGACTAAGGAAGACTTTGACGAATTGATGGATTTTGTACGTGAGCAGCGTTTTGAGCGTATGGGAGCCTTTGCATATTCTGAAGAAGAGGGAACCTATAGTGCTACTCACTATGAGGATGATGTGCCTGCAGATGTGAAGCAGCGCCGGCTTGATGAATTGATGATTCTTCAGCAGGACATCAGTGCTGATATAGAGGCAGAAAAGGTAGGCAAGGTCTTAAAGGTTATCATCGACCGTAAGGAAGGTGATTATTATATAGGTCGTACAGAATTCTGTTCGCCGGAAGTAGATCCAGAAGTATTGATTCGTGCTACGGAGAAGCGCCTGCGTGTGGGTTGTTTCTATAATGTTAAGATTACTGCAAGCGAAGAGTTTGATCTCTATGGTGAAGTGGTGAAATAATAAATGGCTTATGAATAATAAGGAATTTGTCGCTGAGTTGGCTCAGCAAACTGGTTATTCACAAGATGACACTCAGAAGTTGGTACGTAAGGTTATCGATGCTATGATAACTGAGTTTGAGGATGGCGAGGTTGTCGCTATCCCCAATTTTGGTACGTTTGAGGTAAAGAAGCGTATGGAGCGTGTGGTGGTTAATCCTACTACCAAAAAGCGCCAGTTGGTGCCACCGAAGCTCGTATTAGGATTTCGTCCGGTAGCTGCTGTCAAGGAGAAACTTAAAAATGGAGGGGATGCTGTATGAGTAAGAATAGTCTGAATGGATTGGCTGATAAATTGGCCGAGAAGAGTGGGCTGAGCCAAATTGAGGCAGAACTTTTTATTCGTAAAATGTTTGATGTCTGTCATCAGGGGCTTGTTGCTGATAAGATAGTCAAGATGCGCTGGCTAGGTACTTTCAAGGTTACTTCCGTGAAGGAACGTGAGAGTGTAGATGTGAATACGGGTGAGCGTATCGTTATAGAGGGACGTGATAAGATTTCCTTTACTCCTGATAATATTCTCAAGGAAATTGTCAATAGGCCTTTTGCTCAGTTTGAGACTGTGATTGTGAACGACGGTGTTGATTTCGAGTCAATAGATAAGAAATATGAGGATAGTTTAGAGGATGAGGAGCAAGAGGAATCTCTTGAGAAACCTAAGCCTATAATAGAGGTTGTTGAACCTACGGAAACTCCTTTACCGGACGTTATTTCAGAAGAAACTACACAGGCTGAAGCTGTTTCCTCTTCAGAACCTACTACTAGTGGAGTTATAGATTTTCTGGATGTTCCTGAAAATCCATCTGAAGATAGTAGTGTGGTGGTGATTGGTGAAGACTCGACGATTGAACCGCAGACAACTGTTTCTCAGGTAGTGCCAACGGAGGAGATTCCTTCATCTGTATCAGATGATATTCAGGCAGATAGCAGGGAGGAAAATTCTAATGCAGAAATTGAGGCTGAGACAGATGCTGAAATTGGGGCCGATGCAGAAATTGAGGCTGAGACTGATGCTGAAATTGAGGCAGATGATGAAGTTGAGATACGTCATCGTCATTTCATCATTCCAAAATATGTGGTGATTATTGCAAGCTTCACCTTATTATTATTAATAGGAGGCTTGGGATGGTTTGCCTTCAATTACGGGCAGATGGCAGCTCAACGTGATCATCTTGAATTGCAATTGGCGCAATATAAGACGGATAAGAATGTCGTAGCGAAGCCTGCTAATGTGAAGAGTCAAGAGCAACTTCTTCAGGAAAAAGCAAGACAGGACAGTTTGCGTATGGCAAAGGCAAATGATGCTATTAAGGCTGCAGAAAGAGCCGATTCATTAAAATCGGCTGCTGTAGATAAAGAAATCTCTGTAAAGAACTTGAAAACTGATGAAAAGTCTGCAGAACTTAAAAAGAAGTCTGCAACAGATAAAAAGCAGGATAAGGCAGCTGAACATGCAAATGTAGTGTCAGATAAATATGACAGTGACCCAAGGGTTCGTACTGGTGCCTATCGTATCATAGGTGTAGACCAGGTAGTAACTGTTGGCGAGCATCAGACAATGGCTACACTCAGCAAGCGATATTTAGGTCCTGGTATGGAATGTTATATTGAGGCTCTCAATGGTACCTCTACTATTAAGAGTGGACAGAAGATCAAGATTCCAAAGTTGGAATTGAAAAAGAAGAAGGCAAAATAACATTTGTGTTTATACCAGCTGAAGGGGGATGAGTGAAAGTTGTATGATTCACTATCCGAAGAAATAATACGCCCTGTAAAGGCAAAGGCTTTCATTTTCATGCTTTTGTCCTTACAGGGCGTCTTGATAACAATAAGGGAATACCCGTTTTCACGAGATGCTCTTTTCTTGTTCTTCTCCAAATTGTGCAATGAATTGCTCTTCGGTTATGATAGGAATATTCAATTCATGCGCTTTCTTATTCTTTGAACTTTGTGATTCTGCATCATTGTTGATGAGATAATGGGTGCTCTTGCTCACACTGCCAGTCACTTTACCACCTTGGCTCTCGATGTACGCTTTCAGTTCATTGCGATTTTTATAATGATGTACATCTCCCGTAACTACGAATGTCAAACCATCACACTTCGTACCTTTTTCTATAGGCTCCTGCTTCTCGATGACGAGATGTGGAAGGAGGTGCGCTACATGAGCTCTATTGTCTGCATCATGGAACCAGTTGATGAACTTAGCACTTTTTTCCGGTCCAATGCCATCAATGTCAGCAAAGTCATCACCAAACAAGCTGGTGCTGTTTTGGGCTATATCTATCAATTCCTCTAACGGGTAGCGCTCTATCAATTTCTTGGCAACATCGCCACCGCAAAGGGGAATGTTGAGCGCATAGAGAAGATGACGCCCATCGGTATGACGGCTTTTTTCTACACTGTTCAGTAAATTGCTGACGCTTTTCTTGCCAAAGCCTTCAAAGTTAGAAATTTTAAAGACTTTTTCTGGTTCTCTGAGTTTATAGAAATCAGCATATTCGCTTATTAGTCCTTCGTTTACGAATTTCCAGATAGTCTGCTCAGAAATACCTTCGATATTGAGACCTTCTTTGCTGACGAATCTGGCAAATTTCTTCAGTTGCTTGGCTGCACAATGTGGGTTTGTACAATGTAGGGTTTTTGTACCGCTCTCGCTTTCCTGTACTTTGGCTTCAGCATGGCAAACCGGACAGAACTCTGGTATTTCGAAAGTTCCTATAGCTTCAGTGACATGAATCACTTTAGGAATAATCTTATTTGCTTTAATCACCTGCAATTTCGTTCCCTTACCACCGATACCCAAGCGTTCACATTCGCTTACATTGCAGAGAGATGCACGTTGCACAGTGGTTCCTTCCAACTCTACTGGCTTGAAAACGGCAACAGGCGTGATGGTATTTGCAGCACACGACCATTCGATATGGTCTAATTCTGTATCTGCATGTTCGTCTTGCCATTTAAAGGCAAAGCCAGCTCTGGTTGCATGATGGCCCGTAACAGAACCTGTGGCACCATACACGGTATCATCGTAGCAGATAACCAGACCATCGACAGGAAATGGATTTTTCTTGTTGGTTACCTTTTTGGTAAAGACATCAATTTCCTGTAGGATGTGGTCTTCCGTAGGATGCTCTATCAACTGTCGTTCCACAGGATGTAGTCCCAGGTCTTCCAGTAACTGCATACGTTTTCCCCACGATGTGATTTCATGTTCGGTATATACCAGTGTAAATGGAATCCATTGTATATGGCGCTGCTTAACCACTTCTACATCTTTCAGTGAGAGGGAGCCTGATGCCAGGTTTCTAGGATTGGCATAGTCGCCTTCACTCTCAATGATGAACTGTTCGAAATCGGCATAGGAGATGACTGCCTCACCACGTACAACAAGATGACCCTTCTCCTTGATTGTTGCTGGAATACCACTGATAGCTGGAGCCAGGTGGGTGATGTTGGTGCCGACATGTCCATTACCACGTGTTACCACCTTGCTGAGACTACCGTTATCGTAAGTTACCACCAAAGTCAGACCGTCCAGCTTCCAGGAAATCCATATCGGGCGGTCTTCAGCCCACTTGACGAGATCGCTCACCTTTTTTGTCTTTGCAAGGGATAGTGCTGCAAATTCATGCTCTTCTTTCTGACCGGCAATCTGGTCTTCAGAAACTTTATTGGTAGGGGAGTTGGGTAGTATTTCACCAGTTTCCTCTTCCAGTTTTTTCAGTTGGTCGAACATGGCGTCCCACTCGTAGTCGGTCATCCGTTCGCCTTCACCATTGTAATAAGCAAGAGAAGCTTGATTGAGTCGTTCAACCAAGCTTCTCATAAGTGATATTTTATCGTTCATTATTTTTCAATTTCCATAGTCGTTTTTTCAAATGCAAATCTCATACCTCTCGTTCCGTAGTTTACTTGTCCGCAGATGCAGAATCCCATTGAAGAGAGAAGATTTATCATAGGTAAGTTGTCGTGATTGGTATCAACCTTGATACTTGGTACTTTTTCTACTTCGCAAAGGCTGTTAACCTTATCGATAAAGATTCGAGCCAATCCTTCTCTCTGGAACATCGGCAAAGTAGCGAAACGATGAATTACATAGTAATCTCCATTCGTTAGCCATTCTCCTTTAAGAAAGTCATATTGTGGTTCTCCGTTCAGCATGACGGCACCATAGACAGCTACTTGATCATCAACCGTGATGACAAAAGCATTACCATTGTCTATGTCGTTTTGAATGTCTTTAACAGACGGATAATCGTTAGTCCACTGGTGTCTTCCAGAAGCAATCATGAGTTTTCTTGCCTGATCTATGACATTCCAGCAAGCTTCAAAATCTTTTTTGTATGCAGGTCTGAAGTCAGTCTTCATATTATCTTTCCTTTATTATATTAAATCCGCTGCAAATTTAACAAAAAAAAACGAAATAAAAGCGAAAAAGGAGAAAAAACTAAACCAATGTGTCGATTTTTCTCCTTTTTTCTCTATTTTGAGGCTATTATAGCTTCAAATTCTGAAACTATAGTCTTCAAAGATGCCCTAGCATGTTGTTACAAGCTCAAACATTTATCGAGCTCCTTGATGATGGCATCCTTCTGCTCTTTGATGTGCTGGCCGATAAATACGATTTTTATCATTCGGTCACCATACTTGTCATCCCATTCCTTCTCCAGTTGAGGGTTGTTTCTGCGAAGCTCAGCCAATTGGTCAGCTGGCATCGTTGCGAGCCATTGTCCTGCCTGCTTTACAGTTTTCTGCTGTCCTGCCTGTTCGAATACATAGCACATGTCAGGTTCGTCAGCAAAATAGCAGATACCCTTGGCACGTACTACGTCACGAGGCCATTTTCTGGCTACGAATTCATCAAAGAGAGCTAGATCGAATGCCTTACGTCTATAATATACAAAGGTTCCGATTCCGTATTCTTCTACCTCACCACCTTCATGGTCATGGTCGTGATCGTGGTGGTGGCAATGGTCATGATCGTGGTCATGGTCATCGTGATGATGGTGCTCATGTTCATCATCGTGATGATGATGTTCATGTTCCTCATGTTCATCTTCCTCGCCATTTCTTTCAGCCTCTATCTCCTGAATCCAACCAGCAGATGTAGCTACAGTCTCCCAATCAAACTTATGGGTATTCACGATTAAATCGAGATCAATATCACCATAGTTGCATTCAAAGATCTCTGCCTTAGGCTGTATGGCACGGATAATCTGCTTGAGATGTTCCAGCTCCTTAGGCTCTACCTCTGCAGCCTTGTTCAAGAGGATGATATTACAGAACTCTATCTGCTGGATAACAAGCGATGCAAGATCTTCCTCGTCAAGATTTGACTTCATCAAATCAGAACCGTTTGCAAACTCATCCTTCATACGGAGAGCATCTACGACGGTTACAATGCTGTCGAGACGCAAGATACCATTCTTGATATACTGAGGTCCCAATGATGGGATAGAGCAGATGGTCTGGGCAATAGGAGCTGGCTCGCAGATGCCGCTAGCTTCGATTACAATATAGTCAAAGCGCTTCATGTCTACGATTTCCTTCAACTGTTCAACCAAGTCCATTTTGAGCGTGCAGCAGATGCAACCGTTCTGCAATGAAACGAGCGAGTCATCTTTCTGACCCACTACGCCACCTTTCTCTATGAGTGCTGCATCAATGTTGACCTCACCAATGTCATTCACAATAACTGCGAATTTGATACCTTTCTTATTTGCCAAAATTTTGTTTAGCAGTGTGGTCTTACCACTGCCAAGGTAACCTGTGAGTAGGAGTACCGGAACTTCCTTGTTGTTCATCATTGTAATCAATTAAATTCAATATATATATATAGATTATTTGCTGGTAATCTATAATTCCAGATTATTTTCTGTAATTCTCAAGTCCCTTGTGCAGGAAATCGAGATAGGCACTGACGTCCTCCTTGAAGCTGAATGCTGCATTCAAAGGCTTGCCATCGTTGTCTACTGGTACGTAGAAAGGCTGGGCATTGGCACCAAATTTACTTGCCTGCAGATAGCTCCACTTGTCTCCGATGGTGCGGAGTGTACGCTTCTCGCCATTGAATTCTACTTCCATTGGCTGAGGCAACGGAGTCTTGTCATCTACATAAAGAGAGATGAGGACGTAATCCTTTGTCAAAATGTCTGCTACAGTAGGATCTGTCCATACTGATGCTTCCATTTTACGGCAGTTTACGCATCCAAAACCTGTGAAGTCTATGAGTACTGGCTTACCTGCTGCCTTAGCTGCTGCCATACCGGTTTCGTAGTCCTTGTAAGCAGGTTCTACAGTCTTGGTATTGAGATTGAAATCCTGTGTATTGATAGGTGGAGCGAAAGCGCTGACAGCCTTGCAAGGTGCACCCCAAAGTCCAGGAATCATATATACAGAGAAAGCCAAAGAGCAGAGACCGAGCATGATGCAAGGTACAGGCATAGGCTTCTGGATGTCGCCACCAATGGCATCAACCTGGAATTTCAACTTGCCGATGAGATAGAGCCCCAAGAGACCGAAGATGACAATCCAGAGAGAGAGGAATACCTCACGGTCAAGAATGTGCCAGCCGTATGCCAAATCTGCAACAGAAAGGAACTTCAATGAGAATGCCAACTCGATAAAGCCCAGTACAATCTTTACAGTTTCCATCCATGAACCTGACTTAGGAGCAGACTTCAACCATGATGGGAACAAGGCGAAGAGGGTAAATGGAAGTGCCAAAGCAAGGGCAAAACCAAACATACCGATGGTAGGAGCCAGCCAATCGCCAGAAGTAACAGTCTGTACTAAAAGCAATCCGATGATAGGAGCGGTACAAGAGAAACTTACGAGCACGAGTGTGAAAGCCATCAGGAAAATGCTGATCATACCTGTAGTGCTGGAAGCCTTGCTGTCTACGGCATTTCCCCAACTGTCTGGCAATTTGATTTCAAACCATCCGAAGAATGAGAAGGCGAAAACTGCCAAGAGCAGGAAGAGGATGATATTGAACACAGCACTGGTGCTGAGTGCATTCAAGGTGCTAGGACCTGCAATGGCTGTAACGGCAAGACCGAGAACCAAATAGATGACAACAATGCTCAATCCGTATGTACAAGCATCGCGAATACCCTTTTTCTTATCGTTCTTAGCTCGTTTGAGGAAGAAGCTTACAGTCATAGGGATGATAGGCCAGATACATGGCATGACAAGTGCTAGAAGTCCGCCTACAAAGCCAATGATAAAGATATAGAAGAGTGAGTGGTTTGCAATGTCGTTATTGCCACCGAAAGCCTGAAGCTCTTTTACTACTGGAGCCCACCAGGCCTTTGCGTCATCACTATCTACAGAGAATGCAGCATCGATATTGGCTGTACTGTCCATCTTTTCAGCTACTCCCTGAAGTGAAGAAGAGTCGGTGTTGGCCTTGACGGCATCAATGACTTCAGGACCGTTAGCCTTGGCTGCGTCCTTACTGTCAGTCTCAGCCTTGCCATCTACTGCTGGAGATTTTCCACTCTTCTTGAAACTTGCCTCGCTAGGAGGAAGGCAATTCTGGTCGCTGCACGCACCGTATTCAACGTATGCATCGATATGGTAGTTTGGCTTGACAAACTTCACTTTCTGAACGAAGGTAACGCTGCCTTCAAAATAACGTAGCTTCATCTCGAAGAGTGGGTCAAACTTACTAATCTCGTTACCACGAGCTTGAAGTTTGCCAACCAACTCTACACCATCCATCTTGTTGACATTGAAAGTAGCTGAGATAGGTCCGTCTGCTCCCAATCCTGTAGAATAGACATGCCATCCCGATTGGATTTTACCATTAAATACGATTTCCGCTATTGCGGTACCATTGGTCTTGAGCGAAGTAGAGAACTTGACTGGGTTCACCATCTGCGCCTGCGCCAACATTACTACTAGGAGTAATTGTAAAACTGCAAAAATTTTTTTCATTTCTATATTTGTATTAATTTTGAATGCAAAGTTACGAATTAATACTTATAAATACGCCTATAATTTTGATTCGGGTATAGGTCTTTTTGTTTTTTTAAGAAAAAATGCTATAAAAACATCTGTTATTCTTGGTGGTTAACCTTTTTTTCTGTAATTTTGCGCAAAAATTTAGTATGCAGAAAAGAATACTGTACATATTCTGTCTTTGGATAGCCACCATGAGTATCATGCTATCTACGGTGATGACACATCATCACCACAAAGGGCGTATCTGTATGGTAGAAGAACAATGTGAGCAGGACGGCAATATCAATGATGAGCATACTGAGCATCATGATCAGGAGAGCGAAGGTGATCGTGAGAACTGTAGCGTTCGTCAAATGCATCAGTTTGTAGTCAATTCCAAGGCGGTGAAGAATATCCGCAAGTTGCTGGTAGATGAGAACCATCAGTTTGTGGTCTTGTCTTGTTCTTCCCTTTTAACCCTCCCTCGTCTCTCACTCATTTCAGTGAGATGGCAGCATGTGGCTGCTTCTCATCTTGCTGAGGAACTGGCGGCAGGCTATAGCAGACGGGGACCTCCTTCTATTTTATGATTTTACAAGTTTGCCACTTGGTTGCAGAAATCGGTTTGAAGATTCGAATGCAACTGAGTTGCAAGATTTTTTGTATACTTTTGCCAACGGCTTTTTGATAAGATTCGTTGTGTGAAATTGTTGTGTAGAATTATAAAATAGAAGAAAAGACAAACATGAAAAAAGTAATTTTGATTGTCGCCGTTACGGCGATAGCCTGGGCTGGATTCGCTTTCTTGGCGAAACAGACCGGCTCAGAGGCTCATGCACACGAGGAGAATGAGCATGAAGAAGTGGATTTTGATCATATTCCGTTGACAGCCAAGCAGGTCAGCACCGTAGATTTGAAGATGGGTGAGGCTGTGGAGCGCGAGATGGATGCCACTATAGAAGCAAAAGGATCGCTTGTACTGCGTGCACAGGCGATGGGTGATGTTGCCTCCTTGATGGGCGGTATCGTGAAATCTATTTTTGTAAAAGAAGGGCAGCTTGTTCATAGAGGACAGATTGTTGCTTCTGTTGAAAATACAGATGTGGTAAGTCTTCAGCGTGAGTATTACTCTGCTGCCAAGGAGTGTGAACTTGCTAAGGCTGATTTGGAGCGCCAACTTCTGCTCAGTAAGCAGGGAGCGGGTGTGAAGCGCAACTTACAGCAGACCCGGAAAGATTACCAAGTGGCTCATGCCAATCTTTTGGGTATTGGCAGACAGCTCGCTCAGATGGGCATTTCTACTTCGGCTGTTGCCAAAGGTAAGTTTACTACGGCTTTTCCTCTTCGTGCACCTATCTCCGGTGTTGTCAGTCAGTTGACGGCAAGTCTGGGTAGTTATGCAGATATGCAGACTCCACTGATGAAAATTCGAAATACTCAGGCAGTGGAATGCGATCTGAATGTTTTTGAGAAAGATTTGGCCAAGGTGAAGGTGGGTAATCGTGTAACTCTCTCTTTGACCAATCAGCCTGGTGTCAAGCTGTCTGGTACAGTTTATGGTATGAACCAATACTTTAACGACGGTTCGAAATCTGTTGCTGTTCATATAAAAATGGATGATTCTTCATTGAAAACAAGTCGTATCAATCATATCAAACTCTTTGATGGTATGTATGTGAGTGGACAGATTGCTATTGGTTCACAGAGATGTCTTGCCTTGCCTTCTGAAGCAATTGTTTCTACCGATGGTAAGCAGTATGTCTTTGCTCTCAATGGAGAACCAAAGAAGGGTGAGTATAGTTTCTCCCGACATGAGGTTAGCACTGGCGTTACAGGCGGTGGATTTACAGAAGTGAAGCTTTGCGACCATCTGAAGGCAGGCAAGAAGATAGTTACCGACAATGCGTTCTATCTCGCATCGCTTACAGGCGAACATGGTGAACATGCTCACTAAGCTTTAGTTGATTATTTATCAATAGACAGTAAAAGATTTTAGATTAAAGCTTATGTTTCAGAAATTGATTACTTATTCCATTCGCCATAAGCTGGTGATTGGAGTTCTCTCTATAGCCCTAATGGTATGGGGCATCTGGTCGCTTGTTCATCTTCCATTTGATTCTACTCCTGATATTACTGATAATCAGGTTCAGGTGATAACCCAAGCCCCTTCTCTTGGAGCGCAAGAAGTGGAACAATATGTTACCACTCCTGTGGAAATGGCGCTCGCCAATATTCCTAGGCTTCAGGAACGTAGAAGTATTTCCCGTAGCGGTCTCTCCGTCATCACCTTGGTGTTTGATGATCATGCAGATATCTATTGGGCTCGCTCGCAGGTGAGCCAAGTACTGACTCAGGTAGAGAAAGAGTTGCCAAAGAATACTGATACTGAAATGGGACCCATTGCTACCGGATTGGGTGAAATCTACCATTATACGGTAAGGGCCAAGGAAGGATATGAGCATAAATACTCTCTTACCCAATTGCGAACTTTGCAGGACTGGATAGTAAGAAAGCAACTTTCAGGAACTCCCGGTGTTGCAGAAGTGAGCGGTTGGGGCGGTTACGTGAAGCAATATGAAGTGGCAGTGAATACTGACCAGCTGAATGCCAACAATATTACCGTTAGCGAAGTTTTTGATGCGCTGGAAAAGAACAATGCCAATACCGGTGGCAGTTATATAGAAGAAAATGCCAACCAATATTATATCCGTGGTATCGGAACCGTCAAGAGTTTGGAGGATATTGCCAATATCACGGTGAAGACAGCTGGCGGTACACCGGTTAAGGTGAGCGATGTAGCTAAGGTTCAGTTAGGACATGCGACGAGATTTGGTGCTGTAACCCGCAATGGAGAAGGTGAGGTTGTGGCTGGTATCGCCATCATGTTGAAAGGCGAAAACTTTCAGGAAGTAAGCCACAATGTGAAGGAGCGTATTCAGCAGATTCAGAAATTGCTGCCAGAAGGCGTTGTGATAGAGCCGTTCATTGACCGTACCAACCTGGTGGATAGAGTAGAGGGTACCATTGCCCGAAACCTGATAGAAGGTGGACTCATTGTTATCTTTGTGCTGGTTATCTTCTTAGGTAATTGGCGTGCGGGTTTGGTGGTAGCCAGTGTGATTCCGCTCAGTATGCTCTTTGCATTCGGTATGATGAAGACTTTCGGTATTGATGGCAACCTGATGTCGCTCGGAGCTATCGACTTTGGAATGATAGTGGATTCTGCCGTTATTATTGTTGAGGCGGTAGTAACACATATTAATACGGGGCATTTTTCGCAGCCAGAACTGAGGGCTGCTTATCTGGCTCAAAGTCAGAATGGCGGACAGAATATTCCATTTGCTCTTACACAGAAGCAGATGGATGAAGAGGTGCATTTTTCAGCTTCACGCATCCGACAGAGTGCTGCGTTCGGTGAAATTATGATCATGATAGTTTATATTCCGCTGATGACCTTGGTTGGGATTGAAGGGAAGATGTTCCGTCCGATGGCGCTGACTGTTTTCTTCGCCATCCTTGGCGCTTTCATTCTTTCGCTTACCTATGTGCCAATGGTCAGCTCACTGTTGTTGAGTCGCAAGGTACATAACCGAAAGACATTTTCTGATAAGATGATAGAGAAACTCCAAGGTTGGTATCGACCTGTCCTTGACTGGGTGTTGGCGCGCAATAAAGATGTCATTACTGCCGCTATCGGATTGTTCTGTGTCAGTATCATGGGCTTCAAGTTCCTTGGCGGCGAGTTTATTCCTAGTTTGGAAGAAGGTGATTTCGCTGTAGAGATGAGTATGGCACAAGGTACTTCGCTCTCTCAGATGGTGGAATGTTGTACCAAGGCAGAAAAGCTGCTGAAGGCGCAGTATCCGGAAGTCAAACAGGTGGTGAGCCGCATTGGTAGTGCAGAGATTCCTACAGACCCGATGCCTATAGAACGTGCTGACATCATGATTGCCCTCAAACCGAAGGCAGAATGGACGTCTGCAGAAACTACTCCGGAGTTGATGGAGAAGATGGAGGAGACCTTGAAGGCGATTCCTGGTTTGGAAGCTGAGATTTCGCAACCTATACAGATGCGTAACAATGAGTTGCTGACGGGTATCAAACAGGACGTGGCTATCAAAATCTTCGGTGAAGACCTTGATGTCTTGACTTCTGAAGCCGGAAAGGTAAAGAAGTTGATAGAGCGTGTACCGGGTGTGAGTGGCATTTTTGTAGAGGAAGTATCGGGTTTGCCTCAGATTCAGGTGAAATACAATCATGAACGCATGGCTTCTTATGGAGTGAGCGTAGATGAAATCAATCAGGTCTTGGAAACCACCTTTGCTGGTGCAGTAGCTGGTGCACTTTATGAAGGTGATAAGAAGTTTGATGTTGTGCTTCGTATGGATCCTTCTCAGCGTAATGCAGAGTCCCTGCAGGAATTGAGTATTCCATTGACTGATGGTTCTAAGATTCCTCTTTCTCAGATTACGGATATCGTCTATGAGCCAGCTCCGGCACAGGTGTCTCATGAAAATGGTGCCCGTCGCATCTATGTGGGATTCAATGTAAAGGGGAGAGACGTGCAGAGTACTGTAGAGGATATTCAGGAAATTCTCGATGAAAAGTTGAAGCTGCCGGAGGGCTACTATTATAATTATGGTGGCGAGTTTGAAAACCTGCAGAGTGCAACGCAGCGTTTGATGGTGGTAATACCGATAGCGCTTGTCATCATCTTGCTGCTGCTTTATGCTACGGTCAAGAATGTTCGAGAGTCGCTCTTCGTGTTCTCTGCCATTCCTTTGGCAGCAATCGGTGGTGTTTGGGCTTTATGGTTCAGGGGAATGCCGTTTAGTATTTCGGCTGGTGTTGGGTTCATTGCTCTTTTTGGTGTGGCAGTTCTCAATGGCATTGTACTCATCGGACAGATGAATCAGATGCAGCGTGAAGAGAAGGCTTCGCCTGATAACACTTCTGCCAATCTCTCAGAAGTGATTCATCATCGCATCATCGAGAGTTGTATGGTTCGTTTGCGCCCTGTCTTAATGACAGCTCTTGTTGCTTCTATGGGTTTCTTGCCAATGGCACTTTCGCAGGGCGATGGTGCAGAGGTGCAGCGCCCGTTGGCTACTGTAGTGATAGGTGGCTTGATAACAAGTACGTTGCTCACATTGCTTGTGTTGCCAGCCATCTACAAGACTTTTATTAAAAAATAACTTATCATGAAGAAGTATATAGGAACATTTAGAAAGGTAACATTCTCGGTCATGATATTGTTGCTGCCAGGAACAGTCCATGCCCAGTTTTTTGATGCGAGTCTGCCGGGGAAGAAAATGACTTTGCAGCAGTGTTTTGATCTGGCTGAACAGCAGAATCTCTCGCTTCAGGCAGGGAGAAAAACGATAGAACGTGCCAAGGTAATGGAAGGTACAGCTTGGGATGTAGATAAAACCGAGGTGGCTTTCTCTCAGAATCCTGCTTCGAGCGGTGATACAGATAATGGACTTACCTTCTCTCAGAGCATCGATTTTCCTACTGTCTATGCAGCTAGGAAGAAACAGTTGAAAGCAGAGACGCAGGCTGAAAAGAGCAGATTGAATGTGTCCAGGCAACAGTTGAAGCAGGAAATCGCTTCTACTTATTATGCGATGCTGTATCAGACCTATCGTCTGAGTATTCTTCAACGTCTTGATTCTATACTGAATCGTTATTGTGATATTGCCGGTAAACGATACAAGGCGGGAGAAACCCGCCAGTTGGAAGTACTTACCTCAGAGCGTCTGCGTGATGAGAATCAGGTGGAGATGAGAAATGTGAAGTCGGAGGCAGAGAATCAACAGATGATTTTGATGAATCTGCTGAATTCAGACCAGCCTATATTGCCGTCAGAGTCTCATCTTATCATATTGGATTCATCAATCAGTAGTTCGTTTAATTACCAGCAGACGGCTGATGCCCAGTATCAGCAGGACCGCCTGAAGGTACTCGATCAGGAGATAAAAAGTGCAAAGACCGGTTATGCGCCTTCGCTTTCTCTGGCTTTGCGTTCGCAGTTGCTGATTTCCAGTTGGGATCCATATCATATCGACCGTCAGCGTTTTACAGAGGGTAATTTCTTCGGTTTTGAAATTGGTGTGGGTGTACCTCTTTTTTATGGGGCAACCAAGGCCAAGGTGAAGGCTGCAAGGAAAGACCGGGAGCTGGCAGAGCTGAATATGCAGCAGGAACGCCGCGAGAAAGAACGTGATTACCGGTTGTGGTATAACCGTTTGCAGAATGCTACGAAGAAGTTGCAATATTACAACGGAGAGAATATTGATAAAGCCAATGAGATAGTTCGTCTGAGTACCACGGAATATGAGAATGGTGAAATCAATTATGTGGAATATGTGAATGCCTTGAACGAGGCAATCGATATGAGAATGAAACAAGCTGATGTTATCAATGAATACAATGAGGCTGTACTTGCCTTGATGGCGCTTAATAATAGCTTGTAGAATGATACTTTAAAAAATAAAGCCCCTGTGCTCTTTTTTTTAGGCACAGGGGCTTCGCTTTATGTTTTTAATGAAGTGTTATTGATTCTTCCTTTTTTATTTGAAAGTCAACTCATCCTTACCAGGGCATTTCCCGACATTGATGATGCTTCCTTTTTCCAATTTACCCTGCATCAGCAACTCGCAGACTCCATCTTCTATATAGGTTTGGATGGCGCGCTTCAATGGACGAGCACCAAATTGTACATCATATCCCTTCTCGGCAACCAGCTGCTTTGCCTTTTCTGTTATCTGGAAGCCATAACCCATATCGTTGATGCGCTTGATGAGCGAACTGAGTTCCAGGTCGATGATTCGCTTGATGGCATTGATGTCGAGCTGGTCGAAGGTGATAATCTCGTCAAGGCGATTCAGAAATTCCGGTGCAAACTGCTTGCTCAGACTCTTCTGTATCACATTGCGGGCGTATTCCTTGTCCGTATCCGACATGGTGGCAACATTACCTATACTGCCAGACTTGAAGCCGACACCCTTGCCGAACTCTTTTAGCTGACGGGTTCCGGCATTTGAAGTCATAATGATGATGGTATTGCGGAAGTCGATGAGACGTCCATTGCCATCTGTGAGTCTACCTTCGTCAAGTACTTGCAGAAGCATGTTGAAAATTTTGCCGCTAGCTTTCTCTATCTCATCGAGTAAGACGATGCTGTAAGGCTTGCGTCTAACCTTCTCGGTAAGTTGACCACCTTCATTATATCCTACGTATCCCGGAGGTGCACCAACCAGTCTGGATGAGTTGAACTCATCAGCGTATTCGCTCATGTCTATGCGGATCAGTGCACTGGAATCTCCGTAAACTTCTTCAGCAAGTTTTTTTGCCAGATATGTCTTTCCAACACCTGTAGGACCCAGGAACATGAATACTCCTATTGGATGATTTGGATCTCGCAAGCCGATACGATTGCGCTGTATAGCTTTTACAATCTTGTCTACGGCATTATCTTGTGCGATGACCTTACTCTTCAATTTTTCTGCCATCTTCAAGAGTCTGCTATTCTCAGCCTCAGCCATACGTTGTACCGGAACACCTGTCATTTTGCTCACCACGGCAGTAATGTCATCTACTTCTACTGGTGTACGATGACTGTCGCTTTCTCCGTTTTGCCATTTTTCTCTGGCACGTGTCAGCATCTTCTCCATTTGGGCTTGCTGGTCACGATAAGCAGCGGCCAATTCATAGTTTTGATTCGCTACAGCATTTTGCTTATTTGTAATCAATACTTCTATATTATGCTCCAATTCCAGAATGTCATCAGGAATGCTTGCATTCTTAAGATGTACGCGCGAGCCGACCTCGTCAAGAATATCTATGGCCTTGTCTGGGAAGAAACGGTCAGTAACATATCTGTCAGTCAGTTTCACACATGCTTCCAATGCTTCATCACTATAGGTAACCTCATGGAATTTCTCATAGGTGTTCTTGATGTTATGAAGTATCCGCAGTGTCTCCTCTGGCGTTGTCGGATTGATGATTATCTTTTGAAATCGTCTTTCCAGTGCACCGTCTTTCTCAATACTCTTGCGATATTCATCCAGTGTTGTTGCACCGATGCATTGTATTACTCCACGAGCCAGAGCCGGTTTCAGGATGTTGGCTGCGTCCATGGCACCTTCAGCTCCTCCTGCACCGATGAGCGTATGAATCTCATCGATGAAGAGGATTATTTCCGGGTGCGTCTCCAGTTCGTTCACGATTCCCTTGATACGCTCTTCGAAGGAACCGCGATATTTAGTGCCTGCGACAAGACTCGTAAGATCGAGACTGATGACACGCTTATCAAAGAGGAGTGGGGCAGACTGGTGGTTCTTGATGAGTTGGGCTAACCCTTCAACGATAGCACTCTTACCCACGCCTGGTTCACCAATGAGAACAGGATTGTTCTTCTTGCGGCGTCCCAGAATCTCCATCACTCTCTGTACCTCGTTTTCTCTTCCAACCATAGGGTCGAGAATTCCCTTAGCTGCATCCTGAGTTAAATCGTGACCATATTTGTCTATGAAAGGAGTGTTTGTCTTAGTCTTTTTCTCCTCTTTCTTAGCCGTTTTCTTATTGTCTTCAGGATTGCTGTTGAGGTCCAGGGGCTCATCGTCTGAATCCAGGAGGTTAGCTTTCGGACGTTTACTTTTCTGTTCCATATCTTCTTCTGTTTCAACTTCGTCATTCTCGTTGTTTTCATCTACAGCCAACTCACTTTCTGCATGAGTATCCTCTATGTCTGTTTCAGTAATCTCTCCATGTTCCATTTCTGAATCTTCAGCCTCTGCAATCTCTTCTGCCTGATGTTTTGCTTCATCATCCGCTTTCCTGTTTTGGTTTTTCAGATAATCTCTGAGACTATCGTAGGTGATTCCATTGCCGGAAAGCAAATTGGAAATAGGATTATTGTTCTGTTTCAGCAGAGCCAGAAGTACATGCTTAGGCTCTACATAAGGTGAATTGTCGCAGATATAAGCCTCCTTAATTGCATTACGCATCAGCTCGGAAGCTGTTGCGTCCAAAGAAGGAGTTCCCTGTTCAGATTCTTCTGAGTCGCAATTTGGTTCTTTCGCAATTTCTTGATTGAGTGAATTTTCAAGAACGTTGATGTCGACCCTGAATCCTGTCTCCAATATGTAGTTTATCTCTTTATTCTTTCGCACGAATTCCAAGATTAGATGTTCTATCGTAATCTTATTGCCATGGCGGCGAGCTACATTCTCACCACACTGCGCTAGAATCTTCTGTATATGTTCAAATGGATTTTGCATATTCTATATTCCTTTCTTAATAAAGTAGTGCAAAGTTACAAATAATTTTGGTATTTGCAAACCTCCAGCCAACTTTTTTTCTTTCTCAAAAGACAAATAATGCTAAAAGATTCATTTTTTTTGCCTGTAAAGCGTTTGAGTATGGATATTTTTTTGTATCTTTGTCGAGATTTTTGGAGAGGCAAAACGGCTTAGAACGCAAATAAATGCCCTTCTGAGCGATTTTCCATTAAAATCATGGTAATAAAAATACATAAACATAAATATAAGAAATGGACGAAAATCAGACAATGGATCATGATAGAATCATGAAAATCAACATTGAGGAGGAGATGAAGTCTAGCTACATCGACTATTCGATGTCAGTGATTGTGGCTCGTGCCCTTCCTGATGTACGTGATGGTTTCAAGCCTGTGCACCGCCGTATTCTTTACGGTATGCTGGGAATTGGAAACACCAGTGACAAACCATATAAGAAATGTGCGCGTGTTGTAGGTGAGGTGCTCGGTAAGTACCACCCACACGGTGACTCTTCCGTATATGGTGCCTTGGTTCGCATGGGTCAGGAATGGAATATGCGATATACTCTCATCGACGGACAGGGTAACTTCGGTTCTGTGGATGGCGACTCTCCTGCTGCTATGCGTTATACAGAGTGCCGTCTTTCAAAGATGGGTGAACACATCATGGACGACCTCGATAAGGAGACCGTTGACATGATGAACAACTTTGATGATACGCTCCAGGAGCCTACCGTCATGCCAACAAAGATTCCTAATCTCCTTGTGAATGGCGGTAATGGTATTGCTGTAGGTATGGCTACAAATATCCCTACCCATAACTTGGGCGAGGTGATTGATGGTTGCTGTGCTTATATCGATAATCCTGATATCGATACTGATGGCTTGATGCAGTATATTCCTGCTCCTGACTTCCCTACAGGTGCTACTATCTATGGTATCCAGGGAGTGAAGGATGCCTACGAGACAGGTAAGGGTAGAATCGTGGTTCGTGCTACTGCCGAAATAGAAAGCGGTGAAAGCCATGATAAGATTGTAATCACTGAGATTCCTTACGGAGTTAACAAGGAGCAGCTCGTAATGGCAATTGCAGATCTTGCCAAGGAAGGTAAGGTTGATGGAATTGCTAACGTGAACGATGAGTCCGGTCGTCAGGGTATGCGTATCGTTGTCGATGTAAAGCGTGATTCCAATGCCAATGTTCTCTTGAACAAACTCTTCAAGTTGACAGCTCTTCAGAGTTCATTCTCAGTGAATTGCATTGCTTTGGTTAATGGTCGTCCGCGCCTTTTGAGCTTGAAGGAATGCGTGAAGTACTTCGTTGACCATCGTCATGATGTAACAATCCGTCGTACTCAGTTCGAGTTGAAGAAGGCACAGGAGCGTGCTCACATTCTTGAAGGTCTGATTATCGCTTGTGATAATATTGATGAGGTAGTACATATCATTCGTGCCAGCAAGACTCCATCTGATGCTCAGCGCAACTTGGAGAAGCGTTTTGAACTGGATGAACTGCAGAGTAAGGCAATCGTAGACATGCGACTCAGCCAGTTGACAGGCTTGCGTCTGGAGCAGTTGCATAACGAGTTCAATGAGTTGATGAAGACCATCGACTACTTGAATCAGATCTTGAATGACCCTGAGCTTTGCAAGAAGGTAATGAAGGATGAACTCAATGAGGTGAAGGAAAAGTATGGTGATGCTCGCCGTACCATGATTAAGCCAGATGATCATGAGTTCAATCCAGAGGATTTCTATCCAAATGATCCTGTGGTTATTACCGTGAGTCACCTTGGTTATATCAAGCGTACTCCATTGTCAGAGTTCCGTGAACAGGCTCGTGGAGGTGTAGGTTCTAAGGGTGCACGTACTCGTGATAAGGACTTCACTGAGTATATCTATCCTGCAACTATGCACCAGACCATGCTGTTCTTTACCAAAAAGGGACGTTGCTACTGGCTCAAGTGCTATGAGATTCCTGAGGGCGACCGCAATTCAAAGGGTCGTGCTATCCAGAACCTCCTCAATATCGAGAATGATGATCAGGTAAATGCATTCCTCCGCCTGAGAGGCTTGAATGATGCCGAATTTATCAATAATCACTATGTAGTCTTTGCTACCAAGAACGGTACAGTGAAGAAGACATGTCTCGAGGCATATTCACGTCCACGTACTAACGGTGTGATTGCCATCAACATCGTAGAGGGTGATGAGGTGGTAGATGTTCGTTTGACAAATGGTCATAACGAGTTGATTCTTGCCAACAGAAACGGTCGTGCCGTTCGTTTTGATGAGAATCAGATCCGTACTATGGGACGTACTTCTACCGGTGTCCGCGGTATGCGTCTTGATGAGGGCGATGATGCCTTGATTGGTATGATTGTAGTCAATGATCCTGAGAAGGAAACCGTGATGGTTGTCAGCGAGCAGGGTTATGGTAAGCGTTCTGACGTAGTAGATTACCGTGTAACCAACCGTGGCGGTAAGGGTGTGAAGACTCTTAACATTACAGAAAAGACCGGTCGTCTGGTAGCTATCAAGAACGTAACCGATGATAACGACCTCATGATTATCAATCAGAGTGGAATCGTGATTCGTCTTGCTGTTGCCGATTGCCGTATCATGGGTCGTGCTACTCAGGGAGTCCGCCTCATCAATCTGGCTAAGAAGAATGATGTCATTGCTAGCGTATGTAAGGTGATGAGTTCAGAACTCGAAGCTTCTGTAGAAGAGGAGAGCCGTTCAGCTTGGGCAAAGAAGAGCGAGGAAATAGAAAACGATACTGTTGGTGCCAAGACTGCTGAAGAAGCAGCTGAGGCAGAAGCTCAGTTGGAGAATCAAGATGACGAGAATGTTCAGGAGTAATCCCCTGAACACTCGTTCATATCATATTGTCGAAGCGTAACAAATTATAAATTTCAACTTTTTAAACTTTAAACAAAATGAAAAAGTTAATCGTAGCTGCTATGTTGGTACTAGGTGCCACATCAGCATTCGCAGGTGACAGTGATGCACTCAAGGCTGTCATGAAGGCAAAGACTTATGCTGAGGCTGAGGCTTTGGTAAAGCAGAACTTGGGTCAGTTTGCTAATGATGCAGAGAAGGCTAAGGCTTACAACAAGTTGGTAGACCTTAGTATGAAGGATTTTAACGATCAGCAGTCTATTCAGCAGACCAATCAGCTCATGAAGAAGAATGATCCTGTTGATGAGAATGTAATGAACGAGGGCGCTTACAATGCTTTGATGAACGCTATCGAGTGCTACAAGTACGATCAGCTTCCTAATGCAAAGGGTAAGGTGTCTCCTAAGTTCAATGGCAATGCTTCCCGCGTTTGGGGTGCTCGCCAGCAGCTTGTAAATGCAGGTCAGACTGCAGCTCAGAACAATAAGGCTGATGATGTTTTGAAGTATTGGGGTGCATTCTTGGATACTGATGCTGAGCCTCTCTTCGCATCTATTGATGCTAAGCAGAAGGAAGGTGAGAAGGAGTATATCGGTCAGGTTGCTCTCTTCGCAGCTCGTTATGCTTATCAGGCTAAGGATGCTGCTCGTTGCGAGAAGTATTGCGACATTGCCATGACAAGCGAGAAGGAGGCTAAGGATGCTCTTAACCTCAAGCTCTATGTAATGAAGGATGGTTTGAAGACTAAGGAAGACTCTTTGAACTACGTTAACAAGCTGAAGGATCTCTATGCTAAGGATCCATCTAATGAGGTAATGCTCGATGGCTTGAACTCTATGTATTCTGCCTTGAAGATGGAGAAAGAGCAGACTGAGCTTTTGGATGCAGCTATCGCTAAGGATCCTAAGAACTTCGTAGCTCTTGCCAACAAGGGTATGATGTACATTCAGAAGAACGATGCTGACAATGCAATCAAGTGCCTCAAGCAGGCTCTCGAAGCAAAGCCAGACAATGTTGTAGTGATGACATATCTTGGTGCTTGCTACAACAGCAAGGCTGGTGATATCCAGGCTGTTCAGGGCCGTAAGGTAGTTTTTCAGGAGGCAATCAAGATTCTTGATAAGGCTAAGGAACTCGATCCAGAGAAGGCACAGGCTAACTGGGGTTACACCCGTTACCAGGCTTACTATGGTTACTATGGGCCTAATGCACCTGAGACCAAGAAGGCTGAGGAAGAGAGCAAGTAATTGCATAGGATGATATGAAATTATAATCGCCTTGCCGAATAATCGGTAAGGCGATTTTTTTAGGAAAGTCTGGTATGATTTCTGTTGCTGCATAACAGTTGTGCGACGGACGCATATCAGCTGATTTACGAGCGCACATCAGTTGTTATGCAAGCGCACAACAGCTGTTGTGCGGCCTAAGAAGCTAACTTTTCTGAAAACATATACTATCTTTTCCAACAACTTCTACTGTCTTTTCCAACGACTTCTACTGTCTGATAAACTGATATAATAAAAGAAAAAAGAAATCCTTCATTCAATAGATATAATAAATGTGGATAGAAATCGTTTATTATATAAATAGTAATCAAAAATGAAGAATATTAAACCTTTTCTTGCGGTTTTATCCTTTCTATCTCCTATTATACATGCGCAGAATGCAGATTACGAAGGAGAGGGGAAAAGTAAGATAAATCTTTGCAGCAATATTGAATGGAAAGCCGAAATGCAGGGTTCTTTTTCCAAGGGAAAAACGCCTTTATGGCTTAATGCCAATAAGCATGGTCTCAGTTCATTAGATGACTGCAATGGTTATTTACGCGGTAGTCTGGTTCGTCCTTTGGAATCAGATTCAGCTCGTCGTTGGGCAGTTGGCTATGGCTTGGATATTGCTGTACCAGTAAATTATACCAGCAGTTTTATTGTACAGCAGGCTTTTGCTGAGGTTCGCTGGCTTCATGGAACTATGACCATAGGATCTAAGGAATATCCTATGGAACTCAAGAATCAGACTTTGTCAAGCGGTAGTCAGACGTTGGGTATTAATGCTCGTCCAATACCTCAAGTTCGTTTGGCTTTGCCAGAATACATAACGCTACCTATTCTGAATGGTTGGTTGCAGCTGAAAGGTCATATTGCTTATGGAATGATGACTGATGACCGTTGGCAGCACGAATTCACTTCACGTCAATCAAAATATGCTGATCATGTCCTTTTTCATAGCAAGGCGGGTTATCTTAAGATAGAAAATCAGAGGATGAACAGTCTTTGGAGCGTAGAACTAGGTTTGGAAATGGGCGCTGAGTTTGGAGGAAATCCCTATCAGATGTATGATGGACAAATGGTGCAGATGCCTACCGAGAAAGGTTTGAAAGGCTTTTGGCACGCTTTTGTTCCAGGTGGTTCTGATGCGACGGATGGTGAATATACGAATGCTGCAGGTAATCAGATGGGTTCCTGGCTGATGCGTGTGAATTATCAGGCAGATAGTTGGGCGCTTCATGCATATTTAGACCATTTTTTTGAGGATCATAGCCAGATGTTCCTGCTGGACTATAACGGATATGGTGAAGGTGATGAATGGAATCAGAAGAAGAAGTCCCGTTTCTTCCGTTATGCACTGAAGGATATGCTCTGGGGAATGGAGTTGAACTTAAAGAACTCCAGATGGTTGAGAAATGTTGTATTCGAATATATCTACACCAAGTATCAAAGCGGTCCGTATAATCACGACCATACGTTGAATATTCCTGATCATGTAGCCGGAATGGACGATTATTATAATCACAATATTTATACCGGCTGGCAGCATTGGGGGCAAGTAATCGGAAACCCTCTTTTCCGTTCACCTATTTATAATACAGATGGGAAAATAATGGTGCAGAATAACCGTTTCATAGCTTACCATTTAGGATTTGACGGACAGCCTACAAAACGACTGGGATATCGGGCTATGGCTACGTATCAGAAAGGCTGGGGTACTTATGACGAGCCTTTTACGAAGGAGCATCACAATATGAGTTTTCTGTTAGAGTCGCAGTATGATTTTAATCATGGCTGGAGTGTCAAGGCTGGTTATGCAATGGATTTTGGAAGTAATCAGATGTTGGGACATAATGCAGGATTCCAATTTACCATTTCCAAGAAGGGATTGCTAAAATGATTCGTTTAACCAAAGATGAATAAAAATATGAATAAGAATATTGCATCTGTTTTTGTTCTGCTGATGCTAGTGCTGGGCAGTGTATTGTTGAACTCCTGTGAAATAGAGAGTAGTGACAATGGCAGTCTTGATGGATTCTGGCATTTGGAGAGTATTGATACGCTTGCCACTGGTGGCAGAAGCGACTATAGCAAGCAACGGGTTTTCTGGGGAGTACAATACAAGCTGCTGTCAGTGAATAATTACGAAGGAGGGAGATTTTATTTCCGATTCCGTCAGACTTCTGATAGTCTCATTCTTTTATCCCCCTATAAGAATAATTGGCATCAGGATGTAGAGAATGGTGGAGATATTCCCCTGACAGAAATCAATGATACACTTCGCCAGTGTGGAATTAACCACCTGGTTGAGTCATATTATAAAGAGAAAATGAATGGCGATAAGATGATTCTTCGTACGAAAGAATTAAGATTGAATTTTAAAAAGTTCTAGTTTCCTTTTAAAACTAGAACTTTTTGCCGAAAATGATGTTGATAAAGGTCTTACCCAGAATTTTAGTATCAAACCACCATGAGCGATGCTCCAGATAGTAAAGGTCTAGCTCTAATCGCCTCAACATCTTTTCCATTGTATCAGTATATCCATTGTATAGGGTTGCATAGGAAGTTACTCCCGGTCTTATCTGATACAAGTATTTATATCTAGGATCTTGCTCAATGATTTGGTCTATGTAATACTTACGTTCCGGACGCGGACCGATAAAAGCCATATCTCCCTTCAGGACATTCCAGAGCTGAGGTAGTTCGTCCAAATGATGTGTTCTCAAGAATCTTCCCACCTTTGTCAGTCTGGGGTCTCCGCTAGTTTCCAATAGGTTGGGTCCGTCTTTTTCTGCATCTATTTTCATTGAGCGGAATTTATATATATGAAAGGGCTTTCCGTACCGCCCGATTCGTTCCTGGCTATAAATGACAGGTAATCCATCCTCCCGTCTGATAGCTAAGGCAATAATAGCGAAAAGAGGAGAGAAGATTATTAAACATCCTCCAGACAAGAAGAAGTCTATCGAACGCTTTACAAACCGTTCGATAAAACTACTCTTATCTATGTATGTCTTTTCTTTTTCTTTCATGAAATGATAGCTTTGTTCCTGATACCTTTATTAATGAGCAAATGGAGTAGGACATAGATTACTATATCTGCAACCATTGTAATGGTCAAATTACAGCCCCAGTTATACATTAACAGATTGATGATGATATAAAGCAAGGCTAGTAGGATAATACTTATCAGCGCAAGATGCTGGCTCATGCCCAGTTGCATCAGTTTATGATGTATATGGCTTTTATCAGGACTGAAAATCGGTTTCTTCTTGCGTATACGATGTAATACTACTCTCACGACATCAAATGTTGGGACTATCAGTAGACTGTAAGCCAGGAAAACTCTTTCCATGGAAACAGGCATTAAGTTAGGGCTTACGGCTATTGATTTTACGAACAGGAAAGCCAGGATAAAACCCAGGGTAAGACTGCCTGAATCACCCATGAATATTTTCGTGCCCTTTGCCGGATCTCCCCAAACATTGAAGTAGAGGTAAGTAACCAATACACCTATTAATCCTGAAATCATTACTTCGTAAGCTGTAAGACTATACTGCATGAAGCAATATACAAAGCCGCATAATGCTATCAATGACAAGCTGGCTGCCAAGCCGTCAATGCCATCAATCAGGTTTATTGCATTGTCAATAAAGACGATGACAAATACGGTTAGCGGTATTCCTATACATGCAGGCACTTCGTATATTCCCAGAAGACCATACAGATTATTGATGCATAGTCCACACAGCGGTAATATGGAAGCTGCAACAATCTGGATGAAAAACTTGATATTGGCATTCAGTCCTATGATGTCATCCACTATTCCTGCAGCATAAACCAGGAGTAAGCTGAGTAGAAAGCCCATGCTCCATAGGCTGATTTGGATTTTGCCATTCATTGTGTTGGAAGTCATAGTATACATGACGATGACTGCTGCAATGATCATGCTGGGTATGAATGCAATACCTCCAAGTCGCGGAATCATTGTATGGTGCACCTTTCTAAGGTTGGGCAAATCGTATAGATTCTTTTGCTTGCAGAAACGCAATAATGCAGGGATAAACAGGAATCCGCAGCAAGCGCTGAGCAGGAAAGACCCTATAATGGGTAACAATATTTGTGTCATTATTTAGTATTTTAATTTTTCTCTTTTTTATTAATAACCTTAAATGTAGTTATTTATTGCATCAACAACCAATATTTTTATCTGCAGGCATAAAATAATCATAAAAGTTTGGCAGTTTCATACAAAAGATGTAAATTTGCAGAAAGATAGTCTTGCACTTTTGCTTAGTGAGATGAATCTATTCAAATAATAATTAAAGAGATGAAATGAAAATTAGTATAATTACAGCTTCTTATAATAGAGGTAAGACAATCAGGCATACTGTAGAATCTGTACTTCGTCAAACATATCCAGATTTTGAATATATAGTTGTCGATGGAGGTTCTACAGATAATTCTATTGATATTGTGAAGGAATATCAAGTTGCTTTCAAGGGTAGATTGAAGTGGATTTCAGAAAGAGACAAGGGAATTTATGATGCGATGAATAAAGGAATCAGAATGGCAACCGGTGATGTTGTGGGAATTTTGAATTCTGATGATTTCTATACGGATGAAAATGTATTGCAGACAGTAGCTGATAATTTCATGAATTATTCTGTAGATGCAGTTTATGGCGATATTCATTTTGTTCATGATGCTGATTTAGGCAAATGTGTGAGGTATTATTCTTCAAGATTATTTTCTCCATTTTGGCTTCGTTTCGGTTTCATGCCCGCTCATCCTTCCTTTTATTGCAAACGTGAGGTTTTCGACAAGGCGGGGTTATATAGTTTGGATTACAAGATTGGAGCTGATTATGAGATGATGGTTCGCTTATTCAGAAAATATGGCATTTCAAGTCGCTACATATCTAAGGATTTTGTAACCATGCGAACGGGGGGAGCCAGCAATCAATATTTCAGAAATCGCCTCACGCTTATCCGCGAAGATGTTAAAGCTTGTCGCGATAATGGCATTTATACCAATTCATTTCTTGTCTCTCTAAAATTCCTGTATAAGATTTTTGAGTTTAGAGTATTCTAAGTGAATGCTCTAAACTCAATGAACCTATATCAGTTGTTTGTAAAGGTTTATATATTCTATGAGTCTTTCATTTTTATCAAAAAGTTTCATTGCTCTTTGTCTGCAGGAAAGCTGGTAGGCTTTTTTATCTTTCTCACATATTTCCAGAATATAGCCTTTTGCCTCTTCTAAATTCTTTGGTTCAACAGCATAGCCCGTTTCTGCAGAAATGGCTTCTTCACAACCACCAGTCTTATAGGTAACAATTGGAGTGCCGCATGCCAATGATTCTATATTGGTAGTCGGGAAGTTGTCTTCGATGGTTGGGTTGAAGAAAACATTAGCCTGCGAATAGAGACATCTCATCTCATTGATGTTTTCTGTTCTTCTTATAGCTGTGATTTCATCCGGTAGGTTTTGCGCATCTTTTTCGTTGATTCCAACCAGGATTATCTTATATCCCTCAGGCAAGATCTTGCTCAAGGAAATGAAGTCATCTAATCCTTTTCTGTACCAATTAGAAGCCACTCCCAAAATGATTTTTGTATTCTTGGCAAGCTGATATTTTGTTCTAATGTCTATTTCAAGGCTAGGCTTGAAAGTCTCCAAATCAATGCCGTTATATATTTGTTGGAGAGGAATATTACAAAGAAAAGATTTCCTGACTTCACCTTCCAGCCATTTACTGACAGGAACGATTGTCAGATTGGGAATGGAATTGAAGTATTTCTTTTTCAGTTCAAAATTACGGTAGGCATTATCAAGCAATAACGAGCTGGGATAAGCTTTTTTCTGAGGACATTTCTCACAATGTGTTTGCCATTTATTGCATTTTACAAACATGTAGTGGGCACAGTGTCCGGTAAAAGCCCAACAGTCATGTAGCGTCCATACCACAGGTTTGTTATATGTGGCAAGAAACTCCATCAATAGTGGATAGTTCAGATAGTATCCGTGTATATTATGCAGGTGGATAATATCGGGGTTGATTTCTTCTATATAGCTGATTAATCGTCGGGTTGGATGTTTTGACATCAGTCCATGATTGTCCAGAATACGTGAAGCGATTCCATGTATTCTTTCATCCATCATGCAGCCAATCTGGTAGAGATGAGATTGGCTGGGATTACTCCAGCGCCCATAGGCGATGTAGCTTTCCCATCCTTCCTTTATGGCAAGTTGGCCGATTCCTTCGGCAATTTTTCCGTGCGAACCCCAATTGGCTGTTATGTTAATCTGCAGTAGTTTCATTCAAACATTTTTTTATTCTTCATACTTCTTATTACATCCCAGGAAATAGTACATGTGTCTGATTGGCCAGAAAGGTTCAAAGTGACGTCTGTTGATTACTTTTCCGTTGAATGAAAAATATTTTTTATAAACAGACTGTGCAAACACATACTGGTATGTTTTACAGGCAATATCAATAGATAGATTGTTTGCCTGTGAGAGCTTACCGTATGGGAAGGCAAAATATTTGCAGGTGCATCCCAATTTGTCTTCTATTATCTTTTTACACTCTACAATCTGGTACTCTAGTTCTTTTTTATCTGTACTATTGATCATGTAATGATCCATCGTATGAGCACCAACAATATGTCCACGTTTGTGCAGGTCAATAATCTGCTCCCATCTCATAGGTTTCTTGTTTGGAGTCATCACGATGCAATCATTAAAATGATTGATATATTCCTGTGAACCTTCAGCATAATTCGGATTGATGAAGAAAGCTGCATTCGTACCAAATTCCTCTAATATAGGGGCAAATATCTCGTAGTCTTCCAGAAAACCATCATCAAAGCTGAATGCAACAAGTGGCTTTGAAGGCATTTCATGATGATGAATCTTCTCGACAGCATCTTCAAATCTAATGAACTCAACCTTTTGAGAAAGCTCTTCCAGCATTTTTCTGAATGTAGATGGTTCGTTCTCCTTTGCTATACGGTGTCCGTTAAGAATATGAATTCCTGGCTGAGGCTCTTTGAAGAGTCCCATGATATGAAGAAAGCAATTTCTTGCTTGTGTTCGAAAATACATTTTCAGATTATTCATTTTCTAAAACTTTTTTGAGTACATTAATTTGATAATCAACATTCCATTTTCTGTCTATTTCCTTGAATGCTTCTTTTCGGGTTTCTTCCCAGGTCTTTTCGTCAGCTGATATAACTTTTCTGATTTTATCTTTCAAATCAGCTACATCTCCCTGCAGGTAAAAGTATCCGGTCTTTGATGGCTTTATGGCTTCAAACTCAGGCATTTGTTCTGCAAAGTTGTCATGAGTAATAATCGGGCAACCAAATGAGAGAGCATGGATGGCAGTTAAGCCAATATTACCAGGTGAAACGCATACGGAAGCATTGTAGAACAGTTCAGCTAGGGTAGAGTCTTCATAACAAGGACCATACATCCATACGCTTTGTTCTATTCCCTTTTCTTTAGCATAGCTTGGAATGTCTACTCCGTCTACATCTTTTCCTACAAATATAATATTGATAGGGCAGTTTTCCTCGTAGAGCATTTTTGCACTATCTATTATGTGGTTCAATTGCTTTCTCTTCTGTATTCTGCCGCAATAAATCACAACTGGGTAATTGTTGTGAAAATGCTTAGAGTATACATTAGATTTGCAAAGTCTTTTCCTGATATCCAATAAATGTGCAGAGTCCAGGGAATTGGCAATGCAATACATATTCTCCGGGTTGAAACCTTTGGATTTCATGACGTTTATGGAATATTCACTGTAAACCATTAACTTCGTGAATAATTTATAGTAAGTTTTTTTGATAATGTTCTTAACAAAGGATTCATTTCCATAAAAGCCATGTGTCCATGCTATAGTTTCCTTATGCCTTATTAAAGCCCACAACAATATTATCCACGATGATAAACAATATGGTTCGCCATCGAGGATATAGTGAGTATAGTCTCTATTGACTAATTGTATAGAGCCGCTTTGCCAATAAAAGTTATGAAAGAAACGATTGTGCAGGGTTTCTTTATAGCCTTTCAACTTGTTATAATCAAAAGCCTTAATCTTGGTGTTGATGTGGTCACCTAGATAGAAATCGCAGGAGAATGTTTCTGAAATCTTCTGGAATATAGGCAATCGATAATGTGGCCCGATGTTTGTTATAAAACAGAGTTTTTGCTTCATTTCAATATACATTCTTTTATGGCATCAAGAAATCCATGACCATATTTCAAGTCTGGTTCTACGTAATTGCCTTCTCCCCATTCATTCCATGAACGGAGGAAAAGTATTTTGTGTTCAAGAGGTCTTCCTTCAACAATTTTCAAAGCATCTTTAAGATGTTTCTTGAAATTTTCTGGTGTTGAGTTATAGTAAACTCCCTCTTTTCTTCCTACTCTGGCTGTTCTGTCCCATTGTGGAAGAATGGTTGGGTAAATATTCTCCCATCGGTCTTCTGGAGAGAAAAAGTACTTTACCACTTTGGGATAGTTATACTTCTGTACAGGGAGCCAAGGGAATTTCTGGTGTAGATAAAGACTTATGATTCTTCTCCATTTTCCTTGACTTAGCATTTCTGCTCTTGACTTTCCGTACGAGTTCAGCCCGTCAAATCCGAGTTTCAGGAGATTTTCATAAACCTCTTTACTGCTTTTCAGATTGGGCAATACTCTCTTAAGTGTTCCATCTTCCGTTCGCTGTATAGTAGTTGTATTGTTACACATAGCGACGAAATAGAAATCTTTCAACCCATTATCCTTAGCCAGTTTACGCCACAATTGTATGAACTCTTCTATACCTTGGAATCTATATGGGTCATATATTACGAATAAGATTTTGCCATCTACCGTAATGTATCTGTGGTCATTGAATGCCGGCAGGAGAGAATAGAAATGTTCCGTATGATCCTTCTCACCCAAATATTCCTGCTTCGCAATCATAGCATCCAGCTTACTGTCCTTCTTCCATGATTTGTTTGACCAATCATGATTAGCCCAGCAGAGGCAGAACGGGAAATCCGGTTTGCCAGAAGCAACTACTTCCTGAAATGGTCTTTCCAGCAATTGCTTGCCGTTTCCAAACCAATAATGCCAATAGCAGAAGCCTTCAACCCCTGCTTCACGCGCCAATTGTGCCTGCTGTTCTCTTATTTCTGGCAGTCTTAAATCATAAAAGCCAAGATCTGCAGGTATTCTAGGCTGATAATGTCCCTTGAAGAATGGTTTTGCCTTGGCTACATTTGTCCATTCAGTAAACCCCTTTCCCCAGAACTTATCATTCTCGGGAATAGGGTGAAATTGTGGCAAATAATTTGCTATGATTCTTGCTTCCATCTTTATTTCTGTTTTTATCTTCTAGTCGATTCTTATTGTGTTGAACATAATCTTGCCCTTGGGCAACCATATTGCAAAGATATATAAAATAAATGACATAGCCATCAACTACAGTCATTATTTTCTGCATTTATCTATTTTCCAGGTATATTCTCATTCTTGTATAAGTTTGTTGCAGGAACACCTGCAATAACTGTATAAGCAGGAATATCTTTTGTCACAACGCTGTTAGCGCCAATAATAACCCCATCTCCGATGGTTACGCCAGCCATAATACAGACATTATTGCCTATCCATACATTGTTGCCAATTCTTACTTTACCTTTACTGACTATTGGCCTTGCAGTGGTTGGTTCGTGTAATGATTGGTAGTCAGTATTGCCATGTGAATTGTCACTGATAAAAACATTTGTACCTGTAAGCACATGATTACCAATTTCAATGGATCTGATGGCGGTGATGTGTGCACCACGCCTGATAAGACAATGATTGCCTATCTTGATTGAGGGAGGATTTTCATCAATTTTTCTTGCTGTCAATTGAATATCCTTCTCTATAATGGTATCATTTCCTATTTCTATGTATTCTTCACCCATCAGCGTATATGGATGCCAGATGATAATGGATTTTCCGAATGTTTTGAATCTTCTTCTCAGAAAACCTGTGTATATTCTATTGTGAATAGAATGAAATAAGGGCGTTAGCTGACGAGGATAAATCAAGCCCAAAGTTTGACCAATAACATCTAATATCTTCTTTATCATGTCTTTATTCTTTTGGATATTTGATTAATAATACTTCGTGATATCTTAAGTATGCATATAATCCCAAAAGGGTAATTATTCGCAAGTTGCCTGTGTCTGCATACGAGAATAGAGTCATTCCTCCTTGTATGCTGATACATGCAGTAAAGTATATCAACAGTAACTGATGTAATTTTATTGTAGTATCATGTAGCCTCGTCTTGCGACTTATCATATAGAATACACAGACAAATATGACAAAAGCCAGGATTGGACCGAAATCGATTGTAAAATCACCAACGAATGTGGAGAAGAAATTGTCATCCAATTCTAAGTTATGATATTTGTCTCTACGCTCAACAAAATTCTTGGGCGTACCTGGATCAATGATACGTTTGAACAGATTGATGGTTCTATCACCGTATCTTATGCCGCCTGCATCTAGTCCATTATTGTTGAAATACAAGCTGCCTTGTCCCAAATACCAATTGATGAAACCACCAACACCGGCATTTTCCTTGCCAAATCTACTCATGGTTATTGCTATGATTGGCAGTGAAATGACAATCATGGAAATGATTCCAATCTTCTTTACAGCCTTGTTGATTCTGCTTGATAAATAGGGCTTAAACAGAAAATAGCCAACAATTACAGTAAGGGTACATGACACTATACCGCCTCGCTGTCCATGAGTAATAGGTATGATAATACCTAGGACAGTTGTAAATGCCAAGCCATAAATCACTAGTTTATGTTTAAAATTTTTCAACGACAGAAAATAAAACAGTAAGAATATGGTAATGTCAGAAAGAGAATTGTAGATTACTGCTGGCAGATTACGTATGGCTCCACCAGAGTTGCTAACTTCATCAACCTGGTCTGTATATACTTCTTTAGCCGCAGTCTCATCAACAAATAAATTCAAGATGCCCTTATTCGCCTGCGTTATGATTCCTGGAATCATCAGTATTGCTGAGATGACAATGATGCACCCTATTATGACCAATATTCTGGTATTGGGATTTTCGATGGATTCCGAAGGATGATGATGATGTATGATAATAGGGGACAGGGCTATCATTAACATCGTATATAAATAGATATAGGGGAATAATTTCAGAGGCTTGTATGCTTCTGAAAACAGCGGATCATTGATGGATAAAACCGAAAAGAAAGCATATAGAATATACATAAACATAATGACGCTTCCTGTATCTAATACCATTTTTTTATAATGATACCAGATAAACGTCAATATCCAGACTAACAGATAGGATATGCTTAATATATTATTTGATACGATTTCAGACATGTTTGAATACTGTTGATGTTAAAAACTTTTTGATAAGTTGCCGCTCATTTGAAGAAAGTCCCAACATATAACCTAGAATAGCCATGCATAAGGGCGCACCTAAGAGTACACTGGCTAAGTTAATCCACTGATTGGAGATGAATCCATTCAGGAAAGCAAATATAGCGTAGCTTACTATTGAAACTATAAGTGCAGGAATCAGAAATCCCCACATATATTGTCTCAGTGAAAAATATGTGAATATTTTTCGGATATAATAAATTCTTACGATATGGGCCAGTATGCAAACTATCAACATAGACATGAACAATGATTCGGATGGTAATCCAAGCTTATAGAATAACCACGTTATAGGAAGACTCAATGCAGTGAGACTTTCTGTCAGTAGATGATAGTTACGGATTTTTCCCGTTGCATGAATGATGATAGTGATAGGATTATGCATGGATATTACTATGAGATAGACTAGCATCAATTGACAGAACAGAACCGTTATATCATTGGCAAAGCCAAGCCAGCAGGTCAGAATCCATTTCATTTTGATGAACAGTGGGATGGATACCGCTGTCAATACATAATAAATGAATTTATTGGACATCGTAAACAGTTGGCAGACATATTCCAGATTGCCTTCTGCGTATTTTTTTTGCATGGCAGGACGGAATGGAACAATCATACTATTGACCAAGGCGGTAACAGCATTGTTTATCTGGAGTGCAACGCCAAAAGCTGCATTAATGATTGGACCAAAGAAAATATTTATCAGAATAATACCTCCTTGAAACATGCTTGTGTTGGCTATTGAACCCAATATTGTCCAGCCGGAAAAAGACAATAAGTTTTTATAGATACTCTTGTCCTTTATTTTCGTGTATTTTAAATCTTTAAAGAGTAAATGGCTTAGGACGACATAGGTGGTTAAGACAAAAAGTGCAACGAAGAGTAACGAGCCGCTATAGAAGCACAAATGGTCCATACCTATTAGGATGGTTACATAGGTTAATACCAGCTTTCCAAGACTTTCAAAGGTTGAAACCAGCGCATATACTCCTATCTTTTCGTATGCAAAGATGAGAGAGAGGAATGGTATTTGTATGAAAGAACACAGAAAGGTAATCAAAGAAAATTGATAAACCCATAGTACAGCCTCCATTCTATCTGCAGGTATGTTAAGCTGAGTATTGACAAACCATAAACCTACAGTCTCAAAAATTGTAATAATGATGATGCATAAGATTAATTCAATGTTTATACTCGCAGAATATACTTTTTTCAACTCTCCCTTATCTTGCTTGCCTAAAGCTACGGAGTAGAAGCGCTGGATGGAAAGTGTCAGTACGCCGGAGATGAAAGCGGAAGTAGTGATTACGCCCGCTATCGTATTGAACAATCCATAGTCTACAAGCCCTAAAGCTTTGATGATCAACCTTACAGTGTATAAATTGACAAACATCAATACCACCATTCTTGCAAACAACACGATGGTGTTGCTTGCAATGCGTTTGGTGGATTGTGTGTTGTCAACTTTACTATTGGTGTTCATAAGCTTTTTAATCTAAAACTATATCCCTTAACACATAAATGGTTGTTCCTGCAAAAGCAAGGAAAGTCATCATCAGAACGAATATCATGCGCTTTGGTGATTCTGGTCTGAGAGGCACAACAGCACCTTTTATCAAGGAAAAGGCAGGTGTACGTTCCTGAACCTTGGCTTTTGCCAGTTGCAATTGTGTGCTGAGAGAGGAATAACTATTGTACTTTAGCTGCATGTCATTCTCCAGGTCATTCTGTTTTGCATGAATACTTTCCAAAATAACGTCCATGTTTGCATCCGAATAGCTTCCGTAGAGCTGGCGGGATTTTTCGTATGCAGCTTTGGCTTCTGCTGTAAGTTTCTGGTAATACTTCACATCATTTCTCGCCTTATTGGTTCGATAATTGGTTATAAATACCTGGAGATGTTGTCTTACAGAATCTACCAGAATCTTACAGATATATGGATCCTGTGCTTTGGCACTAATGGTGATGGCACCGGTCTTCTTGTCTGTTGTAAATTTGATGCTCTCCTTGATTTGTTCTACGATATTTGAATCGTCTTTTGACAAATTATAAGGATTGAATTTGCCATCCGTTGCCAAGTCCTGTTTCTTTGAAGTCAGTTTCCCCTTAATCCAACCCATACATGCAGTCCACCAGGCAACTTCCTGGTGTTTCTTCAAGTAAGTATAGTAATCGGTGGAGATGGAATGATCCTTATTCGTGACCTTGATATGAAACAATTTTGATACGAAACCATTATCATCCATCAGTTCCGGATAGAGCAGCGGAGTGATAGCGTCTGTGGACTGCATGGACGACAGATCCAGTCCAAAAGTAGAGGCCAGCGAACTCAAGGCAGAACCGCTACCGGAACCGGCACTTTCCACTTCTGGTACTACTACTGCTTCAGCAGCATAGACCCTAGGTACGCAAACGATATAGAGACATGACAATACAAATACGATGGGTATGATTATTGCATATAGCTTACGTCTCAGCTTTATTTCTTGAAATACCTTTTTATAATCTATCTTTTTTGCTTCCATTTTTCGTTTATGTTAATCGTCATTACTTGCTCAGATTAGCTATCGTCGCAATCATGGCTGCGATGCTACTCATGCTTGTACCCAGACTCATGGTTTCTGCAACGCTCATCTTGCGCTTCATCTTGGCAGGTATTACTATCTCGCAGCCTGGCTGAACCTTGGTACCATGTCCCACCTTGGCTACCTTGCCGTTCATGTAGATGATGTAGGATTTGCTCTTGTAGGCGTCTGATGCATAGCCACCAGCTTCGGCAATGTACTTGGATACGCTCTTGCCCTTCTCGTAGGCAACTGTGTTGGCGTACATCACAGCGCCGTTGATCTTGACCGTACCGTTATATTGAGGCACAACCAGACGGTCACCTTCCCTGAGGATGATGTCTGCATCTGAGCCAGGCTTGTTCAACGCTTCTTCCAAATCAATACCAACAGGATATTCTTCCGGCACATTGAACTTCAGAAGATCCGCGTCCTTGGCTTCCTTTGCTGTCTGCGTGATGGCGCTAGCATTGTTGCTGCTGGCAGCCAGTTGCAGAAGATTTTTCTGCTGCTGTTCACGTTGCATTTTCAGGACGGCTTCCATACGAGCTTTTTCGGCTTCGTTTGCCTTACGCATCAGGCGGGCACCCTTGATATAGGCTTGCTCGGTTGCGCCACCAGCTCTATGGAAGAGATCACTGAGGCGCACATTGCGACGGCTCAAAGTATAAGTGCCACCAAACATCACCTCACCCTCAATCTTTACGTTCTGCTGTTCTGCATAGGCAGGACTCTTGCGAATGCTTACCTCGTCAAAAGGCATCAGCTTGAAGCCCGGAGTTCCGTCAATGACAAAACCGTCCTTCAAAGACAGAATATAGGTCTGCGCAATGATGCTGTCGGGCGCTGTTGCCTTAGCATCGCTTACTCGTCTGCTTACCATCACGTTAACCGTTGAAGCCTTGTCAGTCAAGCCTCCAGCCTGGAGTACGAAGTCTTCAACTGTTTCATTCTCAGCATATTTGTAGACACCAGGATACTGCACTTCGCCACGTATGGTCAGGGTGCGCTCTGTGGTCTTGTCCTGTCGGGTAGGGATGAAGAGTACATCGTTTTCCTTCAATGGAATGTCCGGAGTGTTGCCTGCCATGATTCCGGCTAAATCCACGCTGATTACTTCCAGGTTGCGGTCTGCCTTCATGCGATGCATTACGGCTCTGTTGGTGAATGCATCTTCTGTGAGTCCTTCTGCATGCTCTATCAGTGAACGGACGCTGTTTACCTGTTCTCCAAGGTTGTACATTCCAGGGCGGAACACGGCACCCTTTACCTCTACGGTGTTGGCATAACGAGGCAGAATGGAATCTACGCTTACTGAGTCGCCATCATCAATGCGGAAGTTGGCAAAATCAAACTCTTCTACGTTATATACGGATTTTTCCCTTCCGGTCTTGCGGTTCACGCGGACAGATTTTCTGTAAGCATCTCCAGCAAAGCCTCCGGAATATTTTAGAAGGGAGTTGACGCTCTCATTCTTCTTCATCTCATAAATCATCGGGCGCTTTACCTTACCCGTAATGGTTACGAGACAATCGTATGGACCAACGACGATGACGTCATTATCTGCCAGTCTTACATTGCCCGTAAGCTTGCCATTGAGGATGTAATCATAGATGTCTACAACCGTTACAAGGCGGTTGTTACGATAAACCTTGATGTTGCGCAAGGTTCCCAGGTCGTTTGTTCCTCCTGCCATATAGAGTGCATGGAACACGGTGGCAAAGGCTGAGAGGGTGTAGGTTCCCGGTGCCTTTACCTCGCCCATCACGTTAACCATGATGGTCTTAGTTTGCCCAACTGTCAGTTTCACCCGGCTTGAACGGTAGCGGCTTCCCAGAGTGTTGCGGAGTCGGGCATTAGCCTGGGCTACGGTAAGACCACTTACGTTTACTGGTCCATAACCCTCGATAGTTACTTCTCCATCAGGAGAAACTGTGCTCTGAATGGTTTTCTGTGAAGCTCCATAGATGTCAATGATGACAGCATCACCAGGTCCCAGACGATAGTTCTGTGGGGTAGCGATGTTCATATTCGGTTCGAAACTCAATTCCTTGTTGTTGAAGATGTCACGACCGAAAACCTTCTTGCGGTTCTTTTCCTTTTCAGCAAGAAGGCGCTTGAGCATCAGGGTAGAATCAGGGATGATGAAATCCATCTCATTCTGAAAATCCATGAATTCCGCATCATTTTCATCGTAAGAACGCTTGAAATTTTCATCCTCTTTTGCCTTTATGCGATAATTGCTGTAGTTTTCTGCCTTTTTGTTGACATGATTGTAATCTTCTCTCCTTTTTCCGTTGTTCGTACGAAGGCGTGTTGCGTCCTTGCCGGCAATCTCTTCAGAGGCTCCGGCAATACCGCCTTGTTTCATCTGTCGTTCATACTTATTGCGAACGCGTCGGATTTGCGAAATGTCAACGCCTTGCTGCATCAGCTTGGTTACGATTTGGGCATTGGATGTTCCGCGCTCATGTTCCTTTACAACATATTTCATCACCTGATCATCAGTCATAGACGATGATTGGGCGTATATTGTATTTGCAGAAAAAGCTAGCAAAAGTGCCAGGATGATATATTTCTTCATTCTCAATTTATTATCAGTGTTTATGATTCTCCTTTGATTAGGATTATGCCAGTTGGGTCATGTGATAACCCAGGTCCTTCAGCTCCATGGCAATACCCATGAGATACATTTGGTGAAGGGCCGCAATAAAGCCTCTGAAAGCTTCCTCGGTTCCTGGCTGCAGATTCTGATGAATCAGCAGGTGGAAGGTGCGGGCAGCGCATTCGGCTACGATGGCAGACAGTTCCTTGTGCTTTGCTTCATCAAGGAGGAGAACTTTCTCGCAGATATAGTCGTCCATGTGGTCGAAGTCGATACGGTCTCTGAGATATTTGTAGTGGTCTTCTACCTTGCCGTAGAGTTCCCAATCTTCATCCCAATACTTCGCCAGAGCCATTCCTACGAACATGATCCAGCCCAGGCTGACGGTAGGATATTTGTTAAACTCCCGCAGTGCATCCGGAAGATAGCTTTCTCCAACCTTTGCCCAGAGTTGTTCCAAGTCAGGAGCTTCTGGCAGATGCTGGTCTACAAGGTCTTTACTAGTAAGATATTGATAAAGATCATTCTTGATGATTTCTTCTACATTTATTTTATTATTTTCCATTGTCGTTTCTATTTTTCTTGCAAAGATACATTATTTTTATGAAACAAGCAACTATTTATTTCATTTTTTAGGATAGGGTGGTTATATTACTTCGATTATGCATAATATTATTAAAAAAGCCTTGGTTGCAAAAATGCAACCAAGGCCCGTATGTTTAGAACTTAAAGTTTTTTTTGATAATACTAGATCTGCTCGCTCCAGTCCTCCTGGCTCTTACGAACGTAAGTCTGGTAACGGAGCTTAGCCATCTTCTCTGCCTGAGAGAAGAGCTCATCAGCCTCCTTAGGGAATGCCTTCTGTACAGAGAGGTAACGAACCTCACCGAGCAAGAAGTCGCGGAAGTTCTCCCAGTTTGGAGCCTTAGAGTCGAGTGTGAATGGGTTCTTACCCTCATCAGCCAACAGTGGGTTGTAACGCCACAAGTGCCAGTAACCGCACTCAACAGCCAACTCTTCCTCGTGCTGTGAACGACCCATACCGCCCTTACGCTTCAAACCGTGGTTGATACATGGTGCGTAAGCGATGATGAGTGATGGGCCTGGATAAGCCTCAGCCTCGCGGATAGCCTTCAATGTCTGAGCATTGTCAGCACCCATAGCTACCTGAGCTACGTAGATGTAACCGTATGTAGTCTGCATCAAACCGAGATCCTTCTTACGGATACGCTTACCCTGAGCAGCGAACTGTGCGATAGCACCGAGAGGTGTTGACTTAGAAGACTGACCACCAGTGTTAGAGTAAACCTCAGTATCGAGTACCAAGATGTTAACATCCTCACCAGAAGCCAATACGTGGTCGAGACCACCATAACCGATATCATAAGAAGCACCATCACCACCGATGATCCACTGTGAACGCTTAACGAGGTAGTGATCCAAAGTCTTGAGCTCCTTGCAGATAGGGCAACCCTTCTCAGCGCCGGCAGCGATGAGAGGCTTCAACTCTGCAGCAGCCTCCTTAGAACCCTCAGAATCGTTCATGTTAGCAACCCACTTGTCAGCAGCTGCTACGAACTCAGCAGGAACATGCTCCTGAGCCTTAGCCTCCTCGAGCAAGTGAGCGATGCGCTCCTTCATCTTCTTGTTACCCATTACCATACCGAGACCGAACTCGCAGAAGTCCTCGAACAATGAGTTGTCGAATGCAGGACCCTGACCCTTAGCGTTCTTTGTATATGGAGTAGATGGGATAGAAGCTGAGTAGATAGAAGAACAACCAGTAGCGTTAGCAATCATCTGACGGTCACCGAAGAGCTGAGAAATCAACTTAACGTATGGAGTCTCACCACAACCAGAGCAAGCACCAGAGAACTCGAACAATGGCTGAGCGAACTGAGAGTTCTTAGGGCTCTGCTTGATGTCTACGAGATCCTGCTTAGAAGCTACCTTGTGTACGAGGTACTCCCAGTTAGCTGCTTCCTTGACCATATCCTCTGCGTCTACGTTGAATGGAACCATTGTCAACGCCTTCTCACCCTTCTTACCTGGGCAGACGTCAGCACAGTTACCACAACCAAGACAGTCGAGTACTGAAGCCTCGATGCGGAAGTGCATTCCAGCCAAAGCCTTAGGTGCCTTAACATCCTGAGTTGCGAGACCCTCGATGCCTGCGAGCTCCTCGTCGGTCAATACGAATGGACGGATAGCTGCGTGAGGACAAACGAATGAACACTTGTTACACTGGATACAGTTCTCTACGTTCCATACTGGTACGAATGCTTCAACACCACGCTTCTCGAATGCTGCAGTACCGTTCTGCCATGTACCGTCAACTGTGTTGTGCTTAACGAAGTCAGAAACCTTCAAGAGGTCACCTGCCTGGCCGTTGATAGGACGAACGAGCTCCTTAACGAATGCTGGAGCGTTATCCTCCTTAGCCTCATCGTCAGCGAGGTTAGCCCAAGCTGGATCTACTGTCAACTGCTTGTACTCACCACCACGGTCAACAGCGCCGAAGTTCTTGTCAACAACGTCCTGACCCTTCTTAGAGTAAGACTTAACGATGAATGCCTTCATCTGCTCTACAGCGAGATCCAAAGGAATAACCTCTGTGATACGGAAGAATGCAGACTGGAGGATGGTGTTGGTACGGTTACCGAGACCAATCTCCTGAGCAATCTTAGTTGCGTTGATATAGTAAACAGTGATGTTGTTCTGAGCGAAGTAACGCTTTACCTTGTTAGGGATGAAGTTAACCAACTCCTCACCATCGAAGATAGTGTTCAACAGGAAGAAACCGTTCTTACGCAAACCACGAGTTACATCGTACATGTGGAGGTAAGCCTGTACGTGGCAAGCTACGAAGTTAGGAGTATTTACCTGATAAGCACTGTGGATAGGGCTGTCGCCGAAACGCAAGTGAGAGCAGGTGAAACCACCAGACTTCTTAGAGTCGTAAGAGAAGTATGCCTGGCAATACTTGTTGGTATTGTTACCGATAATCTGAACTGAGTTCTTGTTCGCACCAACAGTACCGTCAGCACCCAAACCATAGAACTTAGCCTCGAACAAGTCGTCGCCACCCATTGGGATTTCCTCCTCTTCTGGGAGAGAAGTGAATGTAACGTCATCAACGATACCTACAGTGAAGTGGTTCTTTGGCTGTGGCAACTCGAGGTTCTTGAATACAGCAACAATCTTAGCTGGAGTTGTATCAGAAGAACCGAGACCGTAGCGACCGCCAACGATCAATGGCTTGCGCTCGTCATCGTAGAGAGCTGACTTAACGTCGAGGTACAATGGCTCACCCTCTGCACCTGGCTCCTTAGTACGGTCGAGAACAGCGATACGCTTAACGGTAGCTGGGATAGTCTTCTTCAGGAAGTCAACAGAGAATGGACGGAAGAGGTGAACTGCAACCATACCAACCTTCTTGCCCTGCTTGTTCAAGTAGTCGATAGCCTCGCGAGCTGGCTCTGTAGCAGAACCCATCAGGATGATGATGTTCTCTGCATCCTCAGCACCATAGTAGTTGAAGAGGTGATACTCACGACCAGTGATCTTAGTCATCTCCTGGCAGTACTTCTCTACAACCTCAGGGATTGCATCGTAGTAAGGGTTGCAAGCCTCACGGTGAGTGAAGAATGTCTCTGGGTTCTCAGCGGTACCGCGAGTAACAGGACGCTCAGGAGTCAAAGCACGGTTACGGAAGTCCTCGATGAACTCTTCCTTAACCAATGGACGGATGTCTTCCATATCCATCTCCTCGATCTTGTGGTACTCGTGAGAAGTACGGAAACCGTCGAAGAAGTTAACGAAAGGAACCTTTGTCTCCAATGTAGCCAAGTGAGGAACTGCAGAGAGGTCCATAACCTCCTGAACAGAACCTGAGCAGAACATAGCGAAGCCAGTCTGGCGGCAAGCCATTACGTCCTGGTGGTCACCGAAGATACAAAGTGAGTGAGAAGCCAATGTACGAGCTGATACGTTGAACACGCAAGGGAGCAACTCACCAGCAATCTTGTACATGTTAGGAATCATCAGCAACAAACCCTGAGAAGCAGTGTAAGTTGAAGTCAAGGCACCAGCCTGGAGAGAACCGTGAACTGCACCGGCAGCACCAGCCTCAGATTCCATTTCCTGGATAGAAACTCGCTGACCGAAAAGGTTCTTACGACCTTTGGCAGCCCATTCATCTACATGCTCCGCCATTGGTGATGATGGAGTAATAGGGTAGATAGCAGCAACCTCAGTAAACATGTAGCTTACATGTGCGGCAGCTGTGTTACCATCACAAGTGATAAATTTTTTCTCTTTTGCCATTTTACTTTTAGATAAAATATTAAAAATGTTTTGTATTTAATTCTTCTTTCGAAAATTCTTTTTTAGTACAGAAATCCCAGAAGCCACAAAGGAATCTTGTTGTCCTTGCCTACCTCGGTATTGTATCGGGCGTAGATGATGTCGGGATTATTGCGCATCTTATTAGAAGATTGAGCGTCGCAGATTCTGAACCGCTTCTCACCGTCAACAGTATAGTAATGGTCCTTACCTGCCTGGTGCACTACGTGGTCTTTCCAAAGAGAGTTGACAAAGAAAGTTTCCATAACTTCCTGCTTGTCAATCTGTATCGGATAGATTGCGTACATCAGATTGGAATTGTGCATCATCACCTTGGTCGGTTTCTTCGGGAAGTCCTGACCTTCCGGATAGATCATGTTGATGAGTCGTGCGTCGGCCAGATACTTGATGTAGTTCATGACCGTTGCTCTGCTCGTATTGATGCTATCGGCAAGCTGGCTTACGTTTGGAGCTTTGGCTCCTTCCACTGCCAGCTGGTAGAACAGACGCTTTATCTTGGTAAGATATTTCAGTTCTATCTGCTTGATGAGGAGGATGTCCACCTCTGTCATCATGTTCATTGTCTTTAGTAGATTCTCTGTGAAGTTTCTGTGCTCCAGAAAGAATGGATAAAAACCGTGGTGCAAGTAGTCCTGAAAATACTTCATCGGACTCACCTTCGGCAATATCTGCTTGATGATGTGCTCATGGTTGCGGAGGATATCGTCCAGTTCGTATGGCTGGAAATTGTTACCCGTCTGCAGATTGATGAATTCTCTGAACGAGAATCCTCTCAGATTGTAACTCTTTACCACGCCGTTCAGTTCCGGGTTCTCTTCCTTCAGTCGCATTACGCTGGAACCGGTGAAAACAATTTTCAGTTCTGGATAGAGGTCATAGCACTTTCTGAGTTCCTTGCTCCAGTCGGGCTGTTTGAAAACCTGATCTATGAGCAGTGTTCTGCCGCCTTGCTTCACGAAATCGCCTGCAAAATCTGCAATGCCTCTACTCTGGAAATAGAAATTGTTCATGTTTACATACAGGCACTTGCGGTCGGTAGGGCCAAAGTGCTCTTTGGCATACTGGAGGAGGAAGGTAGACTTGCCTACGCCTCTTGTTCCCTTTATGCCTATCATGCGGTCGCTCCAGTCTATTTCGTCCATCAAGGTACGTCTTACTGGGGCGTTCGTATGCTCTACGAGGTATGTATGTGTTCTGAAGAATGCTTCTTCCATGAGTTGTCTTTTATTACTTTTTTGTTTTATGATGCAAAGGTAATTAATTATTTCTAATTTGCAAAGTCTAGATAGCAAAAAGTAATTTTTTTTATTTTATTTAGCACTATTCTAAGTAAAATTGGTCTGATTTTGCAGTTTTTCAACGATTTATTTATAACTTTGCAGCATGAAACTACATATCTTCAATCCAGAACACGATTTGGCTTTGGCCTCAAATTTGCGTCAGTTTACTGCTCCACATGCAGGACGCCAACTCAGGAGTGACCTTTCCTTCATCCCTGCTTTATGGGCTGATGAAGGTGATTTGGTCTTGGTCGATGACATAGATAATGCCCGTGACAAGGTGCGCCATCTTGGAGGTGATCTTGTTGATAAGGTTGAGTTTATCACTAAAGTTCAGTTAGCACATTTTATCAAGACGGAATTTCTTGACAGCGTTCATCCCTGGGGATGGGATTTGAGCCTGAAGGGCGAGCTGGAACACATCGGAATACCGGAAATAGCCTTGCCGGGCGATGCTATATTAAATAAGGTACGCGCGTTAAGCAGTCGCCAATGGGCTGCAGAGCATCTTCAGAGCGGGGTTAGGTTTGTCCCGTCCGTGGCAGAGGTGAAGTCTCTCGTCAGGGAGTGGGGCAAGGCTGTCATCAAGGCTCCCTGGAGCAGCAGTGGCAGGGGAGTGCGCTTCGTTTCTGCTGATGAATTCAGGGAAGGCAGCGATTATCCGTCTTTCGAAAGATGGGTGGGTAATATTATTTACCGCCAGGGTGGAGTTACCGTTGAGCCTTATTATAATAAGGTGATGGATTTCGGCATGGAGTTTGAAATGGTGGATGGCAAGGTGCTCTATCGTGGCTTGTCGCTTTTCGACACCATCAAGAATGCTTATTCGGGAAATGTTCTCTGCCTGGAAGACAAGAAGGTGGAGATGATGGCTCGTTACGTCAGCCCGGAGCGATTGCTGAAGATTCGCCAGCATGTCATTGACGTGATGGAGCCAGCCCTGAAGGGAATCTATAGTGGTCCGTTTGGGGTGGATATGATGATTTATGCCAAGGAACAGAATCTTCCGGCTTCTGATGGTGCTTCTTCTGATGTGCAGGATGATTTCGGAGTGAACGAATGCATAGAGGTCAATCTGCGCAGAACGATGGGGCATGTAGCCATCGATTTGGCAGATTATCTTCAGAAGAGTTTTTCCGAGCTCAATCAACTGATGCGTGTAGAATTTGACGGCAACCGCTATCATCTGCGCGTCCTGCCCGGTCAGCCATCAGCAGAAGCCCCGCTTCATTAAGCGGGAACTTCTGCTTGATGAATATTTGCACAAATGCAGATCATTTAGTCATCTAATAGATTTCAACAATATCTGCTGCATGAAGCACCTTCAGACCACCGATTTTTATAAAATGAAAATCCCCACCAACCATCCGCATCCTTACCGGAATGGGAAAGTTGGTGGGGTTCATCAGATGAAGGTCACCACATTTTTTCGGGTGAACCTTTTGAAAACAATCCGTCAATATCGGGTTGTCTCATCAGTCTATGTCGATTACCTGGAAATGCTTGTTGAAGGTTAAATCCAACCCATTTGCCAATTCCACTTCGTATTCATTCTTGTTCATTTCAATCTTCTTTACCGATTGCGCTGGATAATTCTCCTTCAGGTAGTTCCTGATGGCCTGCGGAATCAGCTTGGCTGGCACTTTTCCCTGCTTGCAGTCAATCTCTGTGAGATTGCCTTTCTTATCAAATTCCAGCTTGGTTCCGTTCTGCAGAACCACATCATAGCTCTTGTTGATAACCCCCGTCTCAATGGTAGCAAGCATCACCTTCTGATTGTTGAAATGGTTGCTGAGTAAGGTTTGAGCCTTTACCGGGAGTGCATTAACGGCGATTGGCTTGTCATTGCCTGCATTTGCTGACATATTGCATGATAGTATGCAGCAAATGGCTATCATCAAAATTCTTATCATTCTTTTCATAAACCACAAAATTTAAAAGTTTATAATTTCTATTTGCGATGAATGTCTGAACATCATTATCTGAACATCATACAGAAATTAGACGCAGATCATCCGCAAAGGTTTAAAATAGATATTCTTTCTTTCGCTTTTTCCTTTCTATTTCTCTTCTCCTGCTACATCTTTAATCAAATATCAAACGGTTAAATCTCGTTAATGCAATAAACCTTTTCAAGTTTTATAAATCAAAAGAAATAGTTTTGGTAGAAACCATGATGCTTTCGTGTGGCGTTAGGGTCCGCTAGGCGATCCTGCGGATTTGCGTATCTCCCTAACGCCTAGCGGACTTGCAAACCAGTATTACGGACTTATACCACAGCACCTGCTGCCCTGTTAGAGTGTGTGGAGCTTACTTGCGAAAGTTCTGTCTTGTTATATTCCTCATCGCTCACAGCTTCCTGCCACTCGTTGGATGTGTTCTCGCCAGGTATTTCAAAGGCGAGGTGGGCAAACCAGCTGTCTGTTGCAGCACCATGCCAATGCTTCACGTTGGCAGGAATATGGATGACTGTGCCGGGGAGGATTTCCTGCGCAGGCTTTCCTTCCTCCTGATACCAGCCACGTCCGGCTACACCTACCAGCATTTGTCCGCCGCCCTTTGTGGCGTGGTGCGTGTGCCAGTTGTTACGGCAACCAGGCTCAAAGGTAACATTGAAGAAAGGTATCTGACTGTCAGATATTTGTGCCAGATAACTGTTGCCTTTGAAGTATTTGGCATAAGCGGTGTTGGCTTCGCCAATAGGGAATATCATCTCGCGCTGGAAAGCAGCCTTAGCGTCTTCTCCTTTCACATCTTCGTTCCATACCTCTTTTGCCAGATTGAAGGCAGCCCAGGCCTTTGGCCAGCCTGCGTAGAAGGCGATGTGAGTAATAATCTCTGCCGCTTCCGTGCGGGTAATTCCGTTATTCTTTGCCGACTGCAAGTGATATTTCAGCGAGTTGTCGGTGATTCCTTGGCTGATGAGCGAAGTGATTGTTACCAAACTGCGGTCGCGCAATGAAAGCAGGTCATTGCGGCTCCATACTTCTCCGAAGAGAATGTCGTCGTTGAGGTGGGCGAACTCCGGCGCAAACTCACCCAGCTGGGTGCGCCCTGCTGTCTGTACTATTTTCTTCATTGTATTATATTTTTAAATTCTTCTCCAGAAAACATCTTCGATGTAAAAAATAATAGTTATTCTATATATGCTTCCTTGTATTTATGCAGTCTTGCGGTACTCGCTTGGAGTCTTTCCCGTCTGTGCCTTGAAAAAGCGGACGAAGTGCTGAGAATATTCAAAGCCGAGGCGCTGGCTGACTTGCATAATGGTTAAGGTTTCATCTACAAGTAGTTGACGGGCTGCAGAAAGCAGTCGGTCGTTGATCAGACTCTTTGCGGTTCTGCCAGTCTCTGTCTTGACTAATTCACCGAAATATTTGGTAGAATAGCAGCATTTGTCGGCAAAGTAGGCTACGGTAGGCAGCCCTTCACGCATTGCTTCATGGGCAATGTATTCATCGAGCAGAGAGATGAACTTCTTTACCACCGAATGATTTATCTCCTCGCGTGTGATAAACTGTCGGTCGTAGAAGCGCAGGCAGTAGTTCAGCAGCAACTCGATGTTTGAAACGATGAGTTCACGCGAATGCCTATCTATAGGATGCTCGAGTTCCTGCTTGATCATTGAGAGCACGTCACGGAAGATGTTTACCTCGGCTGCGGATAGATGTAGAGCTTCGTTGCTTGTATAGTCGAAGAACTCATAGCGGGAGATGTTCTTGCCAAGCTGGGTGCGGTTGAGCAACTCGGGATGGAAAGCCAATACCGTGTATTTTGCAAGCGGTACTCCAGGAATGGGTTCAACCTTAATCGACTGCCCTGGAGCAAACGAGGTTACGGTCATCTCGTCAAAATCATATTCTGTTCTGCCGTATGACAATTTGCAGCCCTTGTTTTCCTTCAGAAAGAGGGCGTAAAGTCCGTAGTGATGCACAGCCGCCTCTATAGGAGAGGTGTTTTCTACACGCACAACACTTATCAGGGGATGAAGCGTTTTCACCCCTATAAAGTCGTTGTAATCCTGTATGGTATTAAAGAATAATTCCTTCATAATCCTATCCATTTTAAACTTTTGCAAAGATAATGCAAATGAGCGCAATGAAAGCTTGCTTTCAAATTGCCGAGTGCAGTTTATCTTCTGCAAAGATACGCATATTCTACCAAAGAGCTTATACCTATTTTTCGGAAGTTATTACCTTTATAGGAGTTTTTTATCCTTTGTACTTAAATACTTTAACCATATCCTTGTCGCCACCCACAAGTTGGCTGCATCGGTTCAGCATTCCGGTGTCTGAGAAACCGCATTTCTCCATAACTCTTCCCGAAGCTGGATTCCCAGTGAAATGGTCTGCCCAGATGTTTTCGAAATGCTTCTCGTTGATGCAGTAGTCGAGCATCAGCTTCAAGGCTTCGGTGCAGATTCCCTTGTTCCAAAAAGGCTTTCCTACCCAATAGCCCACCTCGCAGTCGTTTTCTCCGATAGGGATGTTGCTGGTTTCATGGGTGTAGTAGCCGATGCAGCCGATAGCCTCGCCAGTCTCTTTCCATATGATTGCCCATGTCGTATCGTTATGGAAGAAAGTCCGGATAATCTCACGACTTTCCTCTACAGACTTATGTGCTGGCCATCCTGCTCGTGGTCCAACATTAGGGTCTGAGGCGTACTTGAAGAGCGCCTCTGCATCCGATTCTTGCCAATGGCGAAGTAAAATTCTTTCTGTTTCCATCAGATTATATCAATGTTTTGCATTTTATTTACTATGTGCACTTACCCCAGCCAGTCGGTAAAGATAAGTATACATTCGTGCACCTTCTCAAAGAATTTCCCTATCCGGCGCTTGATGCCCTTCCAAAATATCCCATTCTTTGTAATGCTCATATACTTCGTTCTTTAATTTGAATTTCTTGTGCATTGTCTTATGGTGCCAGACTTTCATTCCCATCCATGCCCCGATGCTGCAAAAATACAAAAAATATTCAGAAAAGTGATTATATGGATGGATTTTGTTTGCAGGGCGAACTTGATTTAACCTTATTTATAAGCTAGAGAGGCATTGAGGGACAACTTGGGGACATCTTGAATAACCGGAAATCCTTAATGACCTTAATGACCGTGACCTTAATGACCGGAAAACGGCCCTAACATTTGTCGCTTGTGTCATAATTATTTTATCTTCAATGTCCGCAGATATTCTTTTTGCTCGGGCGTGATTCTGTTGCTCTCAATGGACTTCTGGATGGTCTTGTTGTGCGTCCAGGAAGCAAGGCGGTTTTGCTCGATGTAGGGAATTGTCTGGTCCCATTGCTTGGCAAGGGCGGTGGCGAAGAACCAGGCTACCATCATTTTTACGTAATACTCTTCGCTCCTTACTGATGCTGGAATTTTAAGACATTCTGCATTGAAGTCTTTATCAAGGTAATGAGACATAAGTGTCTCTATTCCAAAACGACAAGTATAAACGTGTGATGATTTACTCCAAGTCTTGATCTTCGCCAACAGCTCCTCCTTGTGTTTGGCAAACACCTTCGGAGACATGATGTCGCAAACCGCCCAGTTATCCACGAATGGCAGGAATCTGTCTGTAAGACGGATGCATTCCTCGTAGTTCTTTACTTCGGAAACGAGGAGTCCGTGAAGCATATTCTCATCGTAGTATTCGTGAGGAAGCTGCTGAAGGAATTTCTCGCATTCAGCCTCCTTTGTAAATTCTTTTGCGAACTTGCGAAGCACAGGCACACGAATGCCTATGAAACTCTCCACAGGCACTCCCGGTGTCAGTTTGGCCAGGAAAGCAGCATACTGCTTATCCTGCATGGCGAACAGTCTTTCTTGAAGTGAAGTCATTTTTATCCTATTAATTTAATAATCTGTTTATCCGAAGCATCAGGCAGGATTTCTTTCAGATGCTCGAAAATCCTCTGATAAGATTCCTGGGGAGTGCGATAGCATTGGCAAGCCTCCCTGCCATAGAGATCTTCGGGAGTGTTGAGCAGCGACCATCCCCAGCCATATTCGTGATTGTGCTTGTCATGAGGATAGATGAAATCTTCGGTCACGATGTAAGTCGCCATTTCCAGTCGGGTGAGAAAACCGTCAAACTTGCTTCTCATTCCCTTGCCCGTGAAACCACAGGCTGCCCGAAGTTCTCTCGTGATGAGACTGCCCGATGATTGAAGCGTACTGAGAATGGCTCCTTCTATCGATTCTTCATCCGGACGGGGGTATTTGCTTCTTCTGTAGTTGCAGAAGTCAGGCCACCATTCCTGGCTGATGAATCCTGCTTTCTTGTTGAAGAACTTTCCGTACATACATGGCATTTCCTGCACAATCTCGCCCTTCCATTTCCAAAGCGGCCAGTCCCAGCCGCCTTCAGGAAGTCTTACGTAACCGCAATCCTCCGCCACGATGTCTTCGGCAGAGAATCCTTCAATGCCGCTATCAAGGAGAGGGAGGAAGCCGATTTTCTGAATCAGCTCCATCATGCCTGTTGCTGAATATATTTCTGGAAAATTCATGTTCATCTATTTTTATCCGTTGAACTTAAATAATCTTGACGTTACATCTGTCTTCTTATGTATCGTGCCAGTCCGTAAACATATCTTCGGCAACCTGGACGATAGTGGAGCAGGCGGTCGAACCATGCAAGATGTTTGTTGAATAGGCGAACTGTAACACCTACATAGACCATGGCGAAGAGCGTTCCGATGCCCACGATCTCCCATTTCCATGAACCGAGAAGCAGGAAACAGAACAAGACGGCCAAGACCACGAGCGTGATGTCCACCCGAATCTTGGCTTTAGGGAAAGGCCAGCCGGTAACCTTGTGAATGGCGATGGAAATGCCCTCGCCAGGCATGGTTACTGAGCCGCACTTCACCTCCATGGCAATTCCGAAACCGAGGATGGTGCAACCGGCAATCTGCACAAGGGCATTGACCAGGATATTTTCTGAAACCATCCACTGTGTAAGCACCATATTGAGGTCTATGAACATTCCGAAGATAAAGCCGATAGCGAGCTGGAAGAGTTGCACCCACTCGAAGTTTCTTCTCAGAATCAGAATCTGCAGCACCACGAAGATCGCATTCATCATGATGGTGTAGCCGCCGATAGTCCATCCTGGGATGTAATCAAGCATCTTTCCTGCCGAAGCCATCACGTAAGGGATGGTGGAAATAACGCTTGAACCTAACTGACTTCGCACACATGCTGCGACTCCGAAAGTCATTACATAGAGCGAAACGAGCAGCAGAACATGCTGCCATACAAAAGATATAACTTCTTCTTTCTTAATCATTTATATTATTTTCTTAATCAATTCGTTCAGTTTGTCTTCTCTGATAATCTTCGGCTGAGCCTTGCCAGCAAGAATGAGAATCTTCTTGCCGTTACGATAGATATGAAGCTGTCGTGAGCGAACCGCGGCAGTCAACTCCTCATCGTTCTGCATGGCTTGCCAGATAGGATAATATACTCCCTCAGGTTCAAACAACTTCTTTTGAAGATGCGAGCAGAGGTTTGTTGTATCAATAGTCATTTATTTCTTCTTTATCGTTCCATTAAATATTTTCCATTGCTTCTCAAATGACAAATCTTTTTCTGTCGAATCAAAGTAACTGATGTTGAGATTTTTCTCCCAAGGATTCCAGTTGCCGCAAATTCTGCCATCATGGGCGATAACAGAAAAGAAAATGCCATTATTAGTGTATGCAGACGGCATTTGATGTGGATGGATTACTAATTCCCGGCTTTTATAACCAATCAGATATTCATCAAAGGGAGCTATCAGATGAGTCTTTCCTCTTCTGAATCCACGTGTTCGACATGATTCATGCAGGTAGAACTGATAGTCTTTCCATTTTTCAACCCTCAGTTCTGAACCAAGCAACTCAATGCCTCGTTGGCAATCAGAAGTGCTCAGTCCTGACCACCAGACATAATCTTCGAATGTGGCTGGCGAATGGCTCTGAAAATATTTTCTTGCCAGAAGCATCAGCATTTCATCACGTTCCAGCCTGGCTGTTCTTGGAACCTTCTTTTCCGTGAGACTGTATGTCGCCTTTGTAGGAAGAAGATTGCCGCTGCAGAAAGTACCGTTCAATTCGTTAAAGCGAATGTGGTAGGATAGGCGATGTTTGTCCATGATGATGCCCTTTTCGAGCAAAGCCTCGTTCAGGTCTTTGCTTGTTACAGACTGCATCTCATCGGTTTTTTGAACAAATATCTCGTGAATCAGATTGAACTCAGAATCATCGATGCTGATTTTATTACTCTTCATCCATCCTTTTACAACAGAAGTTGCCTTAGGTGAAATCAGGTCCAGCATCCACCAATAGTCTTCATTTGAAACCAGTTGCCAAGTGCCACGCAGCAGGTGAAGACGGACTATCTCACCCTCATCGTATGCATTCTTGAATGCGAAGGAAGAAGGTTTGCGAGTACGCATCATCACAGCCCATCTTACCATCCGGTAATCCTGGGCTTGCATGGCTCCCAAATGAGACACCACCTTTTGGGGAGTATCAAATTGAGGGCAGATGAGCTGCTGCGAAAGCAGGCGTATTGCTATTGGATTCATTGTTTCTGAGTCGTTAAAATTACGTTGATTATTTCAAAGCCTTGCCGTCGGAGAAAGCGTTTCCGACTTTCTCGCCCAGCTGGATATAGCCGTGATGAATAGGGTCGAAAACAATCAGATCCATTTTCTCCATGTCTGGATTTCCGTCTTCTGCCAGATACTTTTCATCCACAAGAATATTGACGATTTCGGCAACGAGATAATAGCCGGTTTCGCTTTCGTCATATTTCTCCTTGATGCGGCACTCCAGGGTCATTGGGAAATCGGTGAACACAGGAGCGTTGACCATAGTCGCCTTCTCGATGTTCCATCCCGTCTTTTCCATCTTCTTCGGGTCGTTCTTGGCAGAAACAATGCCCACGAAATCAGAAGCCACCATGGTTTTCTTGGTAGCGAAGGCAACGGTAAACTCACCGCCAAGCTTCAGGTTGTCTGTGGTGACGTGATTTCCCATCGAGATCATAATCTCCTTCATGTCCCACTGTCCTGCCCAGGCAGCGTTCATTGCGTTGGCAACTCCATTCTTATTATATGTGCCGATAATCAGCACTGGCTGTGGTGCAAACCACGGCTTTGGTGCAAAACTTTTCATATAATTCGTACTTTATATTGTTATTATTTCATGTGTAAATACGCCATCAGCGCAATCTGTATCAGCAGAATAGCAGGAATGCCGTATTTGAATTTCTTGTGCATCGTCTTATGGTGCCAGACTTTCATTCCCATCCATGCCCCGATGCTTCCTCCAAGAACAGCCAGCAACAAAAGCGTGGCTTCAGGAATACGCCACTTGGCTTTCTTCGCCTTGTATTTGTCAATGCCGTACACGATGAATGCAACTGCATTGATAGCAAGGAGATAGTAGGCGAGGCAACTGTGTAATGTGTTCATATCCTTCGACTTCTTTTTCTTATTTCTTTAAAATCCCAACTCCACATCCTTGCCGAATGGTGCGAGCGAAAGCCCGGCCATCTTGAAATGCTGTTTACCCCAAGGAATGCCGATGATGGTGATACATAAGAGAAAGCCGAAGAACAGATGCATGAGGCAAGCCCACAATCCCCCGAAAATCAGCCAGAGTAAATTCAGCGGAATGCGAATGCAACCAGTTGGACTATTCGTTTCTCTTACCGTAGAACCAAAAGGCCATAGGCAGAGCAGACCAATCTTGAATGTCTGTATCGCAAAGGGAATGCCGATGATGGTACATGCAAGAGCCAGACTTCCGGTAAAATAACCGATGGCAGCTTCGAGACCTCCGAAGAGCCACCAAAGTAAGTTTCCTATTATGCGCATAAGATTATTCTTTTATATTCTTGTTAATTTCTTGCCATTCCAGATGCTCTTCCAGATAATTGGTCTTTACCAGTACACTCTGGAAACCAAAACGCTTGCCTGCCTCGGCATTCTCTGTGCGGTCATCGAAATAAAGGGTGGTGGCAGGATTCAATCCAGTCTTCTGCGTCATCTCTTCATAGATTTCGACGGATGGCTTCTCTTTCCGCATGGCGTATGAGAGGAACACTTCATCAAACAGCTCGTCTGTGGAATATCCCAGCTGCTTCATCTGACTAACTGATTTCTGCCAAAGCGTATCGTTGATGTTGCTGAGCAGATAGACCTTATATTGCTTCCGAAGCTTGACCAATGCCTCCAGTCTTTCCACGGGCAGATTGCCACACAGCTCTTCCAGGACTTTCTCAATATCCCCGGTTGTGGTTCCTTTACGGCAAAGGCTCAGCATCTCTTTCAAAGTCTCAGCTTCCGCCACCATACCATTGATATATTGGTGCATCAGTCTCTTGATCTTTCGGACATGGATAAGTCGCTTGAACGCCGTAACGCCCAGGCTCTCCATGGCTTTCACAACAGAGGCATCATCAATGTTCACGATGACACCTCCATAATCAAAGACGAGAGTTTCTATCTGTTTCATGCTCATTTTTCTATTGTTACAATTCTCTCATGACATGCTTGATGGCGGCAACCGGGTGATATAAAATCATTCTCGGCCCAGCCCAGCGCATCACTTTGCACATTCGTTCTTTCATCTGAGGGCGATAGCAGTGGATGGGACACTTCTTGCAAGTAGGCTTGTTTTCGCCAAACTTACAGCGTTCCAGTCTTGCAGTAGCGTACTGTAGCAACTCTTGGCACCCAGGACATAATTCCTTGTTGCCCTCCTTCTTTCTGCAGTACAAACGTATCATCTGCTCCACAACTCGCTGTTCTTCCTTTATTCTTTTCATCTTTTTATGTCAAGAATGGATCTAGCGTAGCCAGCAGTTCGGCTTTATCTACCACACCGCTTGTGCGCCACAATACTTCTCCGTTCCGGAAGAGCATGAGTGTAGGCACGGATTGGATGCGGTATTGGCTTGCTGTTACGCCGTACTTGTCCACATCCACCTTGATGATTCGGATGCGGTCGCCCAATACACTCTTCACCTGCTCCAGAATGGGGTGCATCGCCTTGCAAGGTTGGCACCATGTAGCAAAGAAATCTACCAGAACAAGCTGGCCACTGTTTATTACGTTATTAAATGTCTCCATAATTATTTATCTATTTCTGTGAAACGATTAAAAGTTCTGCCATCCCTCGTAACTTTCCCGAAGAACATATCTTCCGGTCTTACCCAATAGGCTTGGTCTCCATAGAGAGCCTGATAAACCACCATGCGCTCCTGGGTCTCGGAATCGAAGGCAGAATGGATGAACTTGTATTTACCGCCTTTAAAGTGCTGGAAATATCTTTCTTCCTTTGCCGAAAACTCCATCATCATTTTCTGGGCAAGGGGAGCGTACCATGTCTTCACCTCCTGCTCAGTAGGCGTATGACCGCCTGGGAAATGGAAGGCTTGGTTGTAATGCTGCAGGAAGAGAGGGGATAAGTGAGCCAGGGTGTCCTGCTCACCAAAAAGTCCCCACACACGATTCTTATAATAGGGGTTGCAATGGTCAAACTGCACAGCTTCCAGCTCCGCAAACTCCTCTATCAGCGCCTCGTCAATCACTAATCGCTGATTTCCGTCCCTTCTCGGCGCCTTGTATTCATGCTCGCCGATTCGCTCCTTCAGAAACTCCGTCATCATGAAATACGGATTGCCGAGCAGGGCAGGAATGCCCACCACCGGAGCCAGCATCTGGGCGAGGAAAGAGCCGCAGCTGTTGCCCAGAAGCAAGTCGGGCTGCTCCCGGTCGATGATGGAGCGAATCTCCTTCAGTGCCTCCTTTGGGTGCAAAGGCAGGTCGGGAGCCAGCACCACCGCCGTCCCCTCAAATGCCTCTTTCAAGGCTCTCGCCATCGGACAGCTGCCCGTGGCAAAGAATCCGTGTAGGAATAATATCTTCTTCATGCTCAAATCTTCAATGTCTTGTTTACTTTGTGTCTATTATCTTGTAGCAGAGATATTTGGGGGTACTAGCTTATCTTATATGTTGTAATCTAAATATTTCTTTCTGCTTTTCTATTTCTTCCTTAAGTTGCTGTTCTGTAGGAAGGATTCCTTTAAATACCATAGACGAGCTTCTGCATCTGTAACTCTTAGAATACTCTTTAGATGAGTCCAAGTAAGATTTTGCACGCGCGCGTGCAAAATCTCCCAATCAGGGAAATATTGGTATAATTGCTTGAAATAGGCAAGGTTACGAACACCATAGCCGGAGCCGAACTCAGTCGTCAACTGCTGAGATATGGACTTGATGAGCTGTATTCCATAATCTGCACGCTGCTTGCCAAGCTGCTCTTCTTCAACAATACGTTTGCCAATTTCCCAGTTTGAGCATATCAGGGTTTCGTTGATAGATTGATACGCCCTGTTTCTTGCCCTTGTGATGATGGTTCTGATATCATCTATGACATGTGCATCTATATTTATAATATTCTTTTCCATCTATATATTTTTTCATTTTTTTGATTTCTCCTGTAATCATATTATTATATATTTATATGTAAAGGCAAAGGTAATAAAAAAAAGGAAAACGAGCAAAAAAAAGATGATTTTTTTGCAGTCTTCCCTCTACTTTCCTTTTATAATTTCTTAATGACCTTAATGACCGTGACCGTTAATGACCGGAATACGAAAAAATGACCGCCTCCTCATGGGGTAGAGGAGAACGGCCATTCTTCATTTTCAACTTCTAGCCTACACAGCTAGTCACTCCGAGCGTGGTTGCGATTGCCGTCAAGATGCTGATGGCTATCTGCAACACCATCTTCCATGTGTCTCTTTTCATAGTCTTTCTAATTTAAAGGTTAAACAAATCAGTTTTTGCAAGTGGGGGAGTTAATGAAGTTAAAGAAGTTAATGAAGTTAAAGAAGTTAATGAAGTTAATGAAGTTAATGAAGTTAAAGAAGTTATCACTCCCTACGGTCGTTATGGAAGTTAAGAGACAATAGTCTTTTTGTAAGATGCAGGACATTTGTCCCTCTAACTTCCCTTAACTTCCCTCTAACTTCCCTTAACTCCCCCTCTGTCTAGAAACCTACGTCTCCGCCCTGGTCGGTGCCTGAGCCTTCGCTACCCGTTCCGCCGGAACTCTCGCTGCCCTGACCTCCGGTATTCTCGCCACCTCCGGTGGTAGTAGAACCGCCGCCGCTGGTTCCGTCATCGCCTCCCTCCGGAGTGGTTGGAGCATTGAGGTCTACGCTGGTCTTGCCTTCCTTGATTGCCTTGAGCACGGCAGCCTGAGCACTACGGCTTGCCACGAGGTTGAACTCGGCTTCGTCACGCAGGGTCTTGAACTGCTGGCCAGGCTCCCACTGCACCTTCACGTCGGTGATGTTCTGCGCGGTGAACTTGTCGGCATCCTCGGCACCCTTCGAGGTGAGCAGGACGGAGAAGTCACCCAGGTCGCCCAGACGGACCTTCTTGCCCTCGAGCAGCATCTCTCTCATGCAGTCCACTGCCATGTAGAGGATGGCGCTGATGTCGGCTCTGGAGTACACGCTGCCATGAGAGGTGATGTGCTTGGCAAACTTCTCGATGGTCATGATGTCGGTGTACTGCGACACGGCAAAGGCGTTCTGCTTCTCGGTCTTCACGAGGTCGAGGTCAGCCTTCTCAGGCTCCTTGCCCTCCTTCTTCGCCTGGTTGATGCGTGACTTTGCCTGGTTGATTGCCAGAAGATTTGCGTTCACGCTACGCATTACGATGCTGTAATTAATCATAGTCGTTTGTGTTAAAAGGTTCATTTTTGCAACTCCCCGGAAGCCCTGTTTCTTGTCCTTTTCGGGGTCGTCATTGATGACCGGCGCCTGTCATCATTTATCCCCCGCCTCGGTCGTAAGAGATGCCCGTTTTCAGGCACCTAAGGCGTTTCCTTCGATTGCTGGTGCAAAGGTACGAAAAAGCACTGTAGGAAGCAATACTTTTCCGGCAACTTGAATTCAGTTTTCCGGAATCTTGTGAAATAGAGCCTTTCGAGAGTAGGTGAGGGGAGTCATGGCAACGGGCTGCATCCGGTCATTAGTGACCGGTTATTATCGGTCATTAAGAAAAATCACTTCCGGTCATTTAGCCCCTATAATATATATTAAAATATTTTAATATATATTATAGCTATTTTTCGCCCCCGAAAACCTTAATGACCGAAAATGACCGGGCATTAATGACCGGATTCCGAGGCTTTAATTAATACACTTTTATGCTAGTATTGTTCTTGTAATTTGTTCTGCTTTAATGATTTATAATAAGACATTTAAGTTTTTGTCTGTATATAAATGTATGGGAATAAACTACATACGTCAGCGTCCTTTCCTACAATGTTGTTGCTTCTTTGCCCCACTTTTCGCCTTCCCTGCGCTCTCATTTCCGCCATAAATGCCCTTTCTTTGGAGCATGAATTGATGTGAGGAAGAGGATTTTTGCGTTTTCCCTTTGGAATTCTATAAAACCACTTTGATATCAGTTCTTTTGCTTCTTTATATAGAAGAGTAAAAATATCGAACATAGCTATCATAAGTATGTTTTATATCATTAGCCTTTGCATAGTTTCTTCCTTCAATATTGCTCTGTTTGGGGCAGTAAGCATTATTTACATAATCAGTTTTTATACTCATTTTCTTGTATAAAAGGTAAAATCCCTTGGTAAGTCTTTTTCTGGATTTTTGTGTTAATATTTATAATAAAACGTAGATGTTTCGAAATTTTTTTTGTACCTTTGAAGGCAATTCTGCTATAAAAAGCAGGCTATAAATATAAAATTCAAACTTGAATAAACTTATAAACAAACGTTTAAGAATATGTCTAAATTTGCAATTTATAACTATAATTTCTTACGCATTATAGAACCTAACGAAGAACATCAACTTGAGTTCCCCGACTGGGAAAATGTAAATGTGAAAGAATCATTTGAAAATCGCCAGCAATTGCTTGAAGAGCTTTTGCTGGCTGATTTCGAGAAACCATTCCCGTTTGAGAATGCCAGAAAGAAACCATACTGGCACAAACAAATAGTGAAACCACAAGATAATGTCTATGTGATGCGTGTGGCAAATGTTACAAACGTGACTATTACCGATGAACATTTGTTGTCTCAAAAATATGCTGATTATAGAAATTGTCTGGTCATTATAGACAATCGCCCAGGAATCCAGCGTATCGCCATTGAGCAAAAAACTATGGCTTTCAGCCATACGAAGACTGTGGCTAATATCCTAGAAGCATCCTTCTGCAAACTGCTAAAGTGTAAACTTCTGAAAGTTAAGCTGTCTGCGGTTTATGGAACAAATGTCTTTTGGGAAACCCTGAGTAAATATCCTAAGGGGTTCAGTAAAGTAACCTTTCATTTTCCTCATCTCAATTTAGACCGTCTCACCAAGGTGATGGACAAATACCTAACTACAGCCCGTGAGGATTGGGATAGTGACCTTGATTTTACATTTGGAGCCAATGAGGGTGGTGCTGTGAAAATCGACCGCAACAATCAGCGTCAGACGGCACTTATTGCAGGAGCATCTAGCGCAGGTGCGTGGATAAAAATGCTTCCTAAGGGAGAAAAGGGGAAAGCTATTTTGTGTGGCAAAGATCAATACGTGGTGCGCGAACTTGATTCAGAGGTGTTCAATGATCTGGCAATAGGAGCGCAGCCGCTTCCTGGCATGGGACAATCTGCAATGGATAAGGTTAAGGTATTTATGAAGGACATGCCTGATGTTTTCACTCATTAAACTGGTTGAAAGATGGAAAAGTTTGAACGTTTTTCGGAGGAGAAACTGACCTCTTTGCGTGCCCTTTATAGGGGCGATGATTTGTTTAGAACCTGGACATGGCTCCTCTGTTTGCTTGAACAACAACTGAACGGACTGAATGCTGTAGAAGTATGGAGTGAAACAGAAATGATTCGCCAGAAACTGTCTGAAATCAAAGAACATCGTGATAATGAAGTAGAATTTCTCTATGGAGATCTCGTGAAACGGCACCAGTCTGAGTCCACCGCCATAATCATTCTTACGGTTCTATTCACCCAGATGTGTGATGCAGCACCAGATGAAGAGGATGATGCTGCCGAGCGTAATCCTAACCGGGCTGTCTGTACGGTCTTGGCTCGTCTTTTGAAGAATTCTCCCAACAAGCCTTTTTTTAAGAAATTAATCGCGGCATATAAAAGCAGACGCTACGATAACGAGGGAAATAAGATTATTTTACCCGTAACAGACTATTTGAATGTGAAATCTCCTTTGGAATTGATGGATGAAGAAGCTAAGGCTAATGTGGAGAAATGGGTAGAAAAGATAGAGAAGCTCACACGGGGAATCAGAGGCATTCTGAATATAGACTGGGATGTTTACAAATATATTTGGAGAAATATTTGTGCAGAGCAAGAAATACCTCTCTTGTTAAAAGAGAAACAACCACGAGGAAATAAATGGGGCTACAATCTGAAACTTGTAGCAAATGTGCTGGGCATACTTCATACTATACCTTACGGTGAGAATGTTGTTTTGGAGGGCAGTATCCAAACAATCAGTGATGCAGTAGGAGTGAACGTGAGAGCCTATATTGGAAACCATGCCGATTTCGGATCCAGTAATACTACTTTAACCAAAGAAATGCATGCTAAAATAAAGCAATTCATATTATCTGCAGTCGGATAAAAAGCAGCTATTACAGATAAAGATAATGAGGGCGTTGATGGAATAATTCTGTCAGCGCCCTCTTTCTGTCTGATTATCAGCAGATAAATTGCTGATAAGAAATAGCCTCCTTATTTTTTTATGCGTATTTTTATCTACAGACTAATATTCTTATCTTTGCGCTCGGATTTGGGAATCAGTTTCTCATTTCCGAGTGTTTTCGTATTTAATAGTTATAACCTGAGCGGAGGCGGGGAACCTCACAATGTGATTGAAGATGGCCATCGGTAATCCACGGCTTCTCTCGCAAACCGATCAGGAATCATGGCAGAAAAAAAACATCAGCTTACGGCTCTGGGCATTGCCTATGAAGCCGTCATCAAGCTGGGCTATACGCACAGCAAACTGGCAAGGCTCGACAGCAGCATCAACTATCCTACGCTGAGGAACATCAGAGATGGGAAGGAGATGAAGAATGCTACGGAACGGTTCTATCTGAAACTGTTCTTCAACCTTATTAATAAGGAATATGAAAGGCGAATGGTCAATGGGGGCGTTGGAGCCGGCAGCCTGCTTATCGTGATGAAAAACATTCTTGAAGCAGAGCTGAAATAAAAAGTGGTGAAAAGATGAGGGGGCATTCTTTCACCAACTGTTCCAGCGCATTCAAAGACTTCTTATCTTTGCACCAGCTTTCAGCAAGATCGGAGTTGGAACTAATCAGCCTTGAAAGGAAGGCTAGGTCTTGCAGTTATAGATTATGAACGGAATGTTTATGAGAGTAGTGCAGCAGGGCGAGGCTTTCGCTGTACAGAGTCAGAAGAGTGAGAACGGCCAGATGATGAAATGCAACATCATCCTCCAGGAGATGGGCGGCAAGTACGAGAACCAGTATGCTGCGGCAATGCTCGGCAACATTGCCCAGTGTAAGTTCGCTCCGGGAACATTGGTGGCGGTTACGCTCCGATTCACGACTCGTGAGTACAATGGGCAGGTTTATCAGGACATCCTGGTTACGGACATTGAAAAAGTAAAAGGGTAAAAAGGCTTTTTTAAAGGTAAAAAGGTAAAAAGGTAAAAGAACCTTAACCCCTTTCCGCCCCCGTTCCCAGCGATGGAATCGCTGGTCCCCCGTTAAAGGCTAAAAGGAGGCAAAAAAGGTAAAAAACTGAGTTGAAACAGAGGAGGATTTTCCATGGTAAAGCGCGCAACAATCCGGATGTTTCTTCTCCTAAAATTCAATTCAGATTATGAAAAAAGTAAATAAACAGCAGGTGAATAACCAGCAGGTAAATAATAACGGCTGCCAGCACGTGCAGCTGGGTGGTGTGGCTTTCTATGACGAAGGCAAGTGTTTCATGTTTTCACCTGAAAACGAAGGGGTGAGAAACAAGGTGGAGGGGTTCCGCTCGCCGGGCATTGCCCAGCAGTTGACGGACGGTACTTTCGACTTCATGGCGAAACCAAGAATCCGCTCGCAGGCGGAACTGATCAGAAAGCTGGCTCACGGACGTGTGAGTAAGACCAAGGACGGAGCTATCCAGCTCACCCTGAAGGTGTTTTGCGACGAGGGAATCAATATCGCCAATACTCTCGTGAAGGAGGCAGAAGAGGCTGCTGATGCGGTTGTGGATTATCAATTGAAACGATAGAGGATATAGATGTTCAACTTAAATTGAAAGTAGAAACACATAGATGAGTTGTTATTTAATTAAGGTGGAGAACGGGCACAAGGTTGCCCGCTCCATCACCTCGGAAGAGGAGTATAAGCAGCTGCGTGGAAGCAACGAGCAGAAGGCGAATCTTCGTCTGGCTCGTGCCGGAAACGATGCTGCGAAACGGAGACTGGTACAGTTTAATTATTCCGGCCATTATCCGCAAGGCGTGGTGAAGGGAATGAAACTGCCAAGCGGTGCTTTCGGATTTGATATGGATGAGCCGGAGGCTTTTGCCAAGGCTGCCAAGCTGCTGCTGAAAGAACCGGACAAGTACAGATTGCTGATGCTGGAGCGTAGTGCAAGACAGGGCGGACATGCGGTGTTTGAGCGTGAAAAGGGCAAGACGGTTCTGGAGAATCAGGTGAGGATTGCTACGATGCTCAAGTGCGAAATGGATACTTCGGCTCACGACATCAATCGTGTTTATTTCACGACCACATCGGATGACGAAGATTTGCTCTTCCTTTCGCCACGACTCTTCAAGGATGAATATGATGAGGCTGCTGTGGCTGCTGAAGGGAAGGTTCTAGAAGAAAGAGAACGATAT
>NZ_JBQKHJ010000017.1:0-77134 GCF_052118345.1 Prevotella sp. LCP21S3_D2
GATTTGCAACACTAAGATAAGTGAAAAATCTGACATGGCAAAATCCTGAGCAACTTTTTGTTGCTCAGGAACTTATAAATAAAGTTAAATCAAAGTGTTGCGGAATTAAGGTTGGATACAAATAGTTTGATTATGTCTATCGCCCCTAGAAGTCCGTATCGTAAGGTGTGGAATGCTTTTCTTTGAGGCGATTATAACCTTTGTGTGTCCAATGAAATAATAGAGGAGTATTCAGAGGTTTTATCTCGTAATATATCCCCTCAAGTTTCTGAGGCCATAGTTTATGCTATATTGACTAGACCCAATATAATTCGCAAAGATCCTCATTATACTTTTGCTTTAATTGAGGCAGATAAAGATGACAATAAGTTTGTAGATTGTGCCATTGCTGCAAATGCAAAGTGTATTGTTACAGAAGACAAGCACTTTAAGGTCCTGGAAAATATTCCTTTTCCTAAAGTGGAGGTTATAGGTATAGAGGATTTTAAATGTTATTTGGATAAGTGGATATAGGTTTATGTACAAGTATGCCTTCTACTCTAGAAAGTTGCAGAAGGAACTCGGCTGGAAGCCATCTCTCCAGTTTGAGGAGGGTATCGAAGAAACTGTGAAGTGGTATCTCGAGAACCAGGAATGGATGGATCATGTTACTTCTGGGGAGTATCAGAAGTATTATGAGGGGATGTATTGCAAATAGCATTTTTCGAAAACCTACCCGTCCTTCCTTACCCTTAAGGAAGGCTCCACATCTCTCACCAAGCCTCTCTCTTGCCCGAAGAGAGAGGATGTAACCGCCCTCCGGTGCTCGGAACCGCTACGCTCTAAGGTTGGCGGGGCATCAAAGCCCTTCGCCATCTTGTGCAGGATGGGACCGCCTTATTACAACTTGCTTCTGGTCTTCGCCATCTTGTGCGGGATGGGACCGCCTTATTACAACTTGCTTCTGGTCTTCGCCATATTTTGCGGGATGGGACCGCGTGGGGTGGGAAGTTTATAATTTACAATTTATAATTAATAGTTTACTGTTTAGAGCTAATAGTTTATAGTTTACAGCTTATATCTAGAGAATTTGATGATAAGTTGCAGATTTCTTTTGATTTTCTTGGTGGTTTCGGGAAAAAAGCGTAATTTTGGCGGCTGAATGTTGAACTAGAATACATTAGGAGGAAGAATATATGGATACAACAAAGTTAACAAGGGAAGAGGCTCTACGCCGTTGGAATGCTTCTAAGGAAAACAAACGTAAAATGGTGGAGAAACTGGAGAACTTGGTTCGCAAAAGCTGTCTGGAACGTACTGGTAAAGAACCTATAGGGGTAGAAGTATGGTAGTAGAAAAAATGTCTCTGGCTGTGATTAATGCCAATTCGCCCTATGAGGTAAAAGTGGCTCTAGCTGATGATACATTGTGTTTCATCACAGATTATGATGCTGAAATTTTCGTAACTTTTGAAAGGGATGATATACTTCATAATGGGCTAGTTTATCAATTTGGTATCTCTAATCCGAAGGGAGTGAAGTCTCCTCGTGATCCTAAGGTGCGAGAGACTATTCTTGCCATAGTGGAGGAATTCTTTGCAAAGAACAATGCGGCATTTCTTTATATCTGTGATACAAGTGGTGGCATGCAGAAGATGCGTAATCGCTTATTCAAATACTGGTTTGGCATCTACGGGGAAAGAAAGGAGTATGTTTTCCTGCCGCAAACGATTACAGACGAGGAGGGTAATGATAACTATGCAGCACTAATCATTCGTAAGGATAATCCTCAATTCGCTGATTTGGTAAGCGAGTTCATGGCTACCGTGAATTTACTAAATACTAAGCCGGAAGATTTTGAAGAATAGATTTATATAATAGTGCCGTAAGTATTCTTCTTTGTTGATAAAGCGAGCTGCACTCGGCAATTTGAAAACGAGTTTTCATTGCACTCATTGGCATCGCTTTTTCCCATTAAAGAAGGCTCCACCTCTCATCTCGGTCTTCTTCAATGGTCTTTACACCCCCTTCGGTTCCCCTTTTAGGGGACAGAAACCTTCCTTACCTTTTTTCGAAAACCTACCCGTCCTTCCTTACCATTAAAGAAGGTTTTTTCGAATCCCTCCGTCTCCCTTTAGCCAAAAGGAGGTTTTTCTAAAACTTTACCATTAAAGAAGGCTCCACCTTTCTCACCAAGCCTCTCTTCAATAGTCTTTACGCCCCCTTCGGTTCCCCCAGTTCTGGGGGACAGAAACCCTCAGGAAGCGGGGATGTAACCGCCCTACAGTGCTGAATTTTCTACCTCTCCGTCTCTCCTGCAAGGAGAGCTCCACTTTCTCCCCAAGCCCCTCTCAATGGTCTTTACACCCCCTTCGGTTCCCCCGTTCCCGGGGGACAGAAACCTCAGGAAGCGGGGATGTAACCGCCCTCCGGTGCTCGGAACCGCTACGCTCTAAGGTTGGCGGGGCATCAAAGCCCTTCGCCATCTTGTGCGGGATGGGACCGCATGGGGGGACTTTAAAAGGTAAAAGAAATCTGCGTCATCTGCGAAATCTGCTGAACGATCATGTCAGAGCAAAATGAGAATAGGAGCGACTATTTTTGTGTAATTTGCTGATAACTTGAAGATTTCTTGTGATTTTCTTGGTGGTTTCGAGAAAAAAGCGTATTTTTGCGACTGTAAGTTGAATATTTAATAATTGGAGGATTGGTTATGGTTGTATATGTAGCAAACTCACTTTATGATGCTGTGTTCAAATACTTGATGGAGGATGACCGCATAGCGAAGACCATTCAATTCCGTTTTGCTTTACAAGTTCTATAACTGTGCAGATTTGGTCGTTTGACAACTTGAATTTTGCGCGATGAAGCACTTCATCGTATTCTTTTATAATGTCATCATTATATAAAGGTATAATACGATGAAGGAACAAACTTTCAAGAACTCTTGCTGTTGAAGCATTTGAGTTGTGAGTGATAAGGGCTGATACAAATATGTTCGTATCAATGACTGCATATACCATTGCGTTCTTTTCTTAATCGTCTGACTTCTCTGATTTCTTCATTGATTTCATCAAGCGTGAGCTCTGGGGTTTCACCTCTTTCTGCTTTAGCTCTAAGTTGTTTGAACGCAGCCTTTGCTTTTGCAGTCACTTCATCTTCTTCTTCATTCTTTGCCTGAATGGAGAATGGAATGCTCTTACTGCGAATTACTGCCTTTACAAAGATGTTGATGGCGGTATTCGCACTCATACCGAACTGCTCGCAGAGTTTATCAAACTGTGCTTTCTGCTGGTTGTCCATACGGACTGTCATTGCTGTCTGTGCCATAAGTCCAAAATGTTTAATTAATAATCATTCTGACTGCAAATATACATCATTATGGCGTAAAATGGTGCGGCAGTATTAATAATTTAATAAAGATTAATAGTTGAATGAATGATATAACTGCTTGTTTCGCTTTCCTGAAATATTGCCTTGGAAATAAGGAGAAATATGCATTTCTTCTGGAGACTTAAACACAGGAGATAATCTTTCGGAATCTTCTTTTCTTGAAGCCCTATTTGGACTGGAGTTTGGTCACGCAAATTTCGCAGATGACGCAGATTTTCTTCTTTGCTGTTTATTAGTCTCACAGATTACACGGATTTACACAGATTCCTTTTGATTTTCTTGGTGGTTTCGAAGAAAAAGCGTAATTGTTGCGCTAACAAAACGGATTGGATGCGGATATACACTTTAATTGCCTAATATCTGGAAAACACAAAAGGATTAGATTTTAAATTTTAATTATATACTTTAAGATAGGCAGGGCTTTTGATGAAGCTCTGCCTATCTTTTTGACTTTTCTTTTTTTTAAAAAAAGATACCATATTACTTTTTAACATACTGATAGGTGTCACTGCTTGGAATATAGCAGGGACGCTATATTTATTATATGCTTTTATATGAAGAATATCAAACTCTTTGATTACCAAGAGGATATGAGGGTACGGATTGAGAAGGCGTTGCGCCTTCATCGGTCCGTTATGGCACAAATGCCAACGGGTACGGGTAAAACGGTTCTACTCGCTTCGGTCGTAGAATCGTTTTTGAGGGAACATTCCGATTGTAATGTTTGGATTGTTGCCCATAGAAGGGAGTTGGTGTCGCAGATAAAAGACACTTTGAATAAGTTTCTTTTGAATTTCAGTTTTTCGAATCACCCCGTCCCTCTTTCCAAAGAGGGCTCCACCTCCACCCCAAGCCCCTCCTCCTCAGAAGGAGGGGATGTAACCGCCCTCCGGTGCTCAGAACCGCTTCGCTCTAAGGTTGGCGGACCATCAAAGGTCTCGCCAGATTGTGCGGGATGGGACCGCCTGGGGATGAGTGGAGCATCAAAGATCTCGCCAGATTGTTTGTCGGCAAGCGCATTAAAGGAGGTATCAGGTTATTCGCCAGATTGTTTGTCGGCTGGCGCATTCAATGTTCCTATCAAGGCGGTGTCGATACAATGGTTGGCTAAACACTATGACGAGATAGAGGAAGAACCGGGGATGATTGTGATTGACGAGGCGCACCATGCGCTCGCCAAGACCTATAAGGAAATGTGGGAGAGATTCCCGAAGGCTAAGTTCCTGGGACTGACGGCTACTCCTTGCCGATTGAACGGTAAGGGTTTTACTGATCTGTTTGATGTGTTGGTGCAGTCGTGGAGTGTTCCTGAATTTATCAGCAAGGGAAGATTGGCAACATACGATTTCGTGAGTATCAAATCGGATGGTGTAACGCAACGGCTCATCGACTCCTTGCAGAAGCGAGGGGCAGATGGTGACTACCAGAACAAGGAAATGGATATGCTGCTGAATAAGAAGCCGAGTATCGAAAGGCTCTATCGGAGCTTGGAAGAATTTGGTAAAGACAGAAAGGGCATCGTCTATGCTATCAATATCAGTCATGCTAATGCTATTGCCGAGTTCTACAGAGAACACGGCATAGCGGCTGTTGCCATTGATAGTAAAACGCCAAGTTCTTTACGAAAAGAACTTATTGAAAGATTTAAATCTTCTTCCTTATCTTTTTCGAAAACCCACCCTCAATGGTCTTTACACTCCCTTCGGTTCCCCCGTTCGGGGACAGAAACCCTCTTTACCCTTAAAAAAGGAGATTTTTCGAATCACCCCGTCCCTCTTTCCAAAGAGGGCTCCACTTTCTCCCCAAGCCCCTCTTCCTCAGGAAGCGGGGATGTAACCGCTCCTCCTCGTCGCTCGGAACCGCTACGCTCTAAGGATGGCAGACCATCAAAGGTCTCGCCAGATTTTTTGTCGACTGGCGCATCAAAGGAGGTGTCAAAGGTCTCGCCAGATTTTTTGTCGGCTGGCGCATCAAATGAGGTGTCAATGGTCTCGCCAGATTTTTTGTCGGCTAGCGCATCAAAGGAGGTATCAGGTTATTCGCCTGATTGTTTGTGCGGTGTAAACCGCCTTGCTGATGAACTTGCTCCTATACAAGTATTGGTGAATGTGGATATATTCTCGGAGGGATTTGACTGCCCGGATGTGGAGTTTGTACAGTTGGCTCGACCTACCTTGTCGCTTGCCAAGTATCTGCAGATGGTGGGACGTGGACTGCGAGTGGCTAAGGGGAAGAAGAACTGCGTAATTATTGATAACGTGGGACTGTATCGGGTGTTCGGGTTGCCTTCGCAAGTATGGAACTGGAATGCTATGTTCGAGGGAAAACTGAAAGTTGGCAAGAAAAAGGAGACTTCGAAGGAAAGAGATTTCTTCTTGATGTACGGAAAGCAAGAAACTATGCCTATTGGTCAAGACTCGGAAATGATGATGGTGATGAGCCATGAGGAACTGATGCAGTCATTGCTGTATCGGGAGTTTGTGGATTGCAATGATGATTTTGCCATCGTCAAGTTGAATGATGGAAAGATGACGGTGGTAAACCGACAAGGCGAACAGGTGATAGAACCAGGCAACTATTATGAAATGAAGTTCTTACGAGGTAATATCTTATCCTATCGACCTCGCAGAAAGACTGTATGTTACTACGACCTCTTGGCGAGAGTTGTCATTGACGAGGACATTCATGAGAAAGATGCTCCCGAGGTAATCACCATCAATAAATGGGAGTTCGTCGAATATAATGGTCTCTTCAGGTCTCGTACCTACGAGCACTTTGCTTTACCTTTTCGCCCTTCCCAATATGACCTTTGGAATTATGGATATTATATGATCTACAACTTTCAATGCTCTACAGACAGTGGTTGTCAGGAATGGATATATAAAGAGGAGGATGGCGGCTCTATGCGCATGTATAAAGAAAACAGTGAAAAGGTTTGTTTTTTACGTGGCGACCATACTCATGTATATTGGCTGTGCGCCGACCTGTACGACAGTGGCATAGTGGTCATGGACAGTCATGAGGATTACTACTTCGTTGACTCCAGCTTGAAAAAGACCTATATAGGTTGCAATCAACCCAAAACAGAAAGCGAGAATTTGATGGTTGCGATGCCACGGCTTGGCAAACTGGTCTATGAGCGAGAAATGAAGCGCAGGAAAAAGCAAGAGGAACAGGAACTGTTACTGTTGCACGAGAAGTCGGAGGCAGGCAGCGTGGAATTGTATCAAGCTGGAAAGAAGTGGGGATTGAAGATGGATGGTAAGGTTGTAGTACCTCCTCTCTACCACAGCATTTCTCAACCTGTTGGTGCCTATTGTGCCTTTGAGCAGATGCCAAGGCACTGGGGTATCATGAACTTGAAAGGCAAGGTGATTGTTGATGCTAAATATGAAAAGGTGGAGGTTCTTGCCAATGGTAAAGCTGTTGTTACTACTATTACGGGGAAAACACAGACTGTCAATCTTAGATAAAGGTAGGTGTTTCCCTTGACGTCACATGCCGGTTGTTGCAACCTATCTGACCGTTTTTTCTGTAATTCTGTCAGTCTGTGGGCGTGCCAAAGTGTCAGTATTGATACTTTGGCACGTTTTTCGTATGGCCATGTGTCGATTGGTGGTGAGCCCCAATAGGCTTGCTGAAGATCTGAAATATAAACAAGAAGTAATAACAATTTAAAAATATAGAATCATGAACATTAAACCATTAGCAGACAGAGTGCTGGTACTTCCTGCACCAGCTGAAGAAAAAGTAGGTGGAATCATTATCCCTGATACAGCAAAGGAAAAGCCACAGCGTGGTAAGGTCGTTGCTACAGGTAAGGGTACTAAGGATGAAGAAATGATTCTCAAGGAAGGTGATACCGTTCTCTACGGTAAGTATGCTGGTACTGAATTGGAATTTGATGGTACCAAGTATATGATGATGCGTCAGAGCGACGTACTCGCAGTAGTAGAGGAGTAGTTTTAAAGGTAAAAAGGTAAAAAAGTAAAAAGGTAAAAAGCTTTTTTGCTGATAAAGGTAAAAAAGTAAAAAGGTAAAGAGCTTTTTTGCTGATAAAGGTAAAAAAGTAAAAAGGTAAAAAATACTTTTTGCGATATTTAAACATTATTAGAAAGAATATATTATGGCTAAGGATATTAAATATAATATGGATGCCCGCGACCTCTTGAAGAAGGGCGTCGATCAGTTGGCAAATGCAGTAAAGGTAACTCTCGGTCCTAAGGGACGCAACGTGGTAATCGAAAAGAAGTTTGGTGCTCCTCAGATTACTAAGGATGGTGTTACCGTGGCTAAGGAAGTAGAGTTGGAGAATAAGTTCGAGAATACTGGTGCTCAGCTCGTAAAGAGCGTTGCCAGCAAGACTGGTGATGATGCCGGTGACGGTACAACAACTGCTACTATCCTGACTCAGGCTATCGTAAATGAGGGCTTGAAGAACGTTACTGCCGGTGCTAACCCTATGGACTTGAAGCGTGGTATCGACAAGGCTGTAGCTGCTGTCGTTGCCTTCATCAAGGATCATGCTGAGCAGGTTGATGACAACTACGACAAGATTGAGCAGGTGGCTACTGTTTCTGCCAACAACGATGCTGAGATTGGTAAGCTCCTGGCTGACGCTATGCGCAAGGTTTCCAAGGATGGTGTCATCACTATCGAGGAGAGCAAGAGCCGTGATACCAACATCGGTGTAGTTGAGGGTATGCAGTTCGACCGTGGTTACTTGAGCGGTTATTTCATGACAGACGCTGACAAGATGGAGTGTGTAATGGATAACCCATACATCCTTCTTTACGATAAGAAGATTTCTAACCTGAAGGAGTTCTTGCCAATCCTCCAGCCTGCTGCTGAGAGCGGTCGTCCTTTGTTGGTTATCGCTGAGGATGTTGATTCTGAGGCTTTGACTACATTGGTAGTTAACCGTTTGCGTGGCGGTTTGAAGATTTGTGCTGTAAAGGCTCCTGGCTTCGGTGACCGTCGCAAGGCTATGTTGGAGGATATCGCTGTATTGACTGGCGGTGTTGTTATCTCTGAGGAGAAGGGCTTGAAGTTGGAGCAGGCTACTTTGGATATGCTGGGTTCTGCTGACAAGGTTACTGTCAACAAGGACAATACAACTATCGTCAACGGTCATGGCGAGAAGGCTAACATCCAGGATCGTGTAGCTCAGATCAAGAACGAGATTGAGAACACCAAGTCTTCATACGACAAGGAGAAACTTCAGGAGCGTTTGGCTAAGCTCGCCGGTGGTGTAGCTGTTCTCTACGTTGGTGCTAACTCTGAGGTAGAGATGAAGGAGAAGAAGGATCGTGTTGACGATGCTCTCTGCGCTACCCGTGCTGCTATCGAGGAAGGTATCGTAGCTGGTGGTGGTACTACTTATATCCGTGCTCTCGAGGCATTGAAGGATATGAAGGGTGACAACGCTGACGAGACAACTGGTATCCGCATCGTAGAGCGTGCTATCGAAGAGCCTTTGCGCCAGATTGTAGCCAATGCAGGTGGCGAGGGTTCTGTAGTAGTAAATAAGGTTCGCGAGGGCGAGGGTGACTTCGGTTACAATGCCCGCAATGACGTTTACGAGGATATGCGCAAGGCTGGTATCGTAGATCCTGCCAAGGTTGAGCGTGTAGCTTTGGAGAATGCTGCTTCCATTGCTGGTCTGTTCCTGACTACAGAGTGCGTATTGGTAGACAAACCAGAACCAGCTCCAGCAGCTCCGGCAGCAGCTCCAGGTATGGGCGGCATGATGTAAAAACCGAATAGTTCGCGCAAAGAACGCATACTGTAAGGGTGCGGTTTTGCAAAGTAAAAATAACAAATAGGGGTGATTCTCAATGAATTACCCCTGTTTTTGTATTTATTAAGTTTTAAAGATGCAAAAAATCGCAAAATTATTTGGAGTGAATTGACTTTTTTTGTAATTTTGCAAGCGAATAAAGATAGTTCTTCTCACTGCGAGGAGATTATCTTTCAAAGTTTGATTGTAATTGTATGAGGACCGTGAGGTCTGTGTACAATGAAAATATTTTTTTGATTTGTTTTAGTAGATTAGTTTTTAAGTAGTTTGTTTTTGAAAATCGGTTGTCGTGAGACATCCGATTTTTTTTTGTTATTTATTTTGTGTTCTCGAATTTATTGTGTAATTTTGCAGCATGAAGAATATTGATTGGAAAAAAGCATTGGTCTTCCTGATTGTTATCGGTGGACTGATTTATATAACAAAGGCTGAGTTGGGAATGACAACTACTAATTCATTCCTTACTACGCTTGGTATTTTATTGCTTCTCTTTATCGGTGATAACTTCGCTCAGAAGATAGACGATAATAGAAAGCGTCGTAAACTGAATGATGATGGAAAAGCTAATTAATCTTTATAGGCAATGGGCTGGCGAAGAACCTGCGGAGGTCATCAAGTTGGCAGGGCAGGGAAGTAACCGTCAGTATTTCCGTATCATCAAGCAAGATGGAGATACGGTGATTGGTGTCGTGGGCACCAGTCGTGATGAAGATCATGCCTTCATTTATCTTGCCAATCATTTCAACCTCCGACAGTTGCCTGTACCAAAAATCTTGGCAGTGAGCGAGGATCAGCTTTGCTATATACAGACTGACCTGGGGGGAACTTCGCTTTTCGATGCTATCAAGGGTGGTCGTGAGGCTGGAGGAAGATATAATCAGAAGGAGAAGGAACTTCTGAAGAAGACTATCCGTGAGTTGCCTAACATTCAGTTGCGTGGTGCTCGCGGGCTGGACTGGTCCAATTGCTATCCTCAGCCGGAATTTGATGTGGATAGCGTTCTTTTTGACCTCAACTATTTCAAGTATTGTTTCCTGAAACCTACCGATCTGGATTTTCATGAGCTGAAACTTGAAGCCAATTTCCGGTTGTTTGCAAAGGATCTTACTTCCGAAAAGATGGATTGTTTCCTCTATCGTGATTTCCAGGCACGCAACATTATGCTGGACGAAAATGGCAATCCGTATTTTATCGATTTCCAAGGTGGCAGAAAGGGACCGTTCTATTATGATCTGGCTTCCTTCCTCTGGCAGGCTTCTGCCAAATATTCCTTCAAGCTCCGCCGGGAGTTGGTTTGGGAGTATTATCAGTCGCTCAAGAATTATACGGAGGTTCCTTCGGTCCGCCATTTCGTGAATCGTCTGAGTCTCTTTGTGCTCTTCCGCACCTTACAGGTGTTGGGAGCTTACGGTTTCCGTGGCTATTTCGAGCGCAAGAAGCATTTTCTTGAGAGTATTCCACCTGCCATCCAGAATCTTCGTGATCTCCTTAAGATGGGCGAGAAGGTGTTCCCTTATCCCTATATGATGGATATGCTTCGCAGACTTACCGAACTGCCGCAGTTCAAGCGCATCGAGAGTGCTGCCGTAACACGTGCAGATGGATATAAGACTACAGATAATAATATTTATCGGGCTCATCCACAGGATGGACCGGCAACATTCTCCAAGTATGACGGAAAGGGACCTTTGGTTGTGAGAGTCTACAGTTTCTCCTTTAAAAAGGGTATTCCTGAAGATCCGTCTGGCAATGGTGGCGGTTATGTCTTTGACTGTAGAAGCTCTCATAACCCAGGCCGTTATGAACCTTACAAGAAGTTGACGGGTCTGGACGAACCGGTCATCCGATTCCTGGAGGATGATGGTGAGATTCTCCAGTTCCTGGAGCATGTCTATGCACTTGCCGATCATCACGTGAACCGTTATATCCAGCGTGGTTTCACCTCTCTGATGTTCTGTTTCGGTTGTACGGGCGGTCAGCATCGCAGTGTGTATTCCGCTCAGCATCTGGCAGAGCATATCCACGAAAAGTTTGGCGTGGAAGTGCAAATCTGCCATCGTGAGCAACAGATAGAGCAGGTTTTGCCTGCAAAATAAGAATAAGTGGCGTGCAAATTTGGCTATCTCGCAAAAAGTTAGTAAATTTGCACGCACATTAAGATATAGCTATACAGCAATGATGCAAGCAATGATATTCGCAGCAGGTTTGGGCACTCGCCTTAAGCCACTTACCGACCGTATTCCGAAGGCATTGGTAAGTGTCGGTGGAGAACCTTTGCTCAAACGTGTCATCTTTCAGTTGAAGGATGCCGGTTTCACTCGCATTGTAGTGAACGTGCATCATTTCTCCAATCAAATCATCGATTATCTCAGAGAGAATGATAACTTCGGTATGGACATCCGTATCAGTGACGAGAGCGAAAAGCTGCTCGAAACGGGTGGAGGTATCCGGAAGGCATGGCCATTCTTCGATCAGACTGAGCCTATCCTGATTCATAATGTGGACATCCTGAGCAATGTGGATTTGAAGAAATTCTATCAGATGGAGTCGAAGGAACTTTCAGATGATTCTTCGGATTTTATGAAGGAGAAGGCTCCCTTGGCAGCCCGCCTTCTGGTGAGCGAACGCAAGACCAAGCGCTATCTTCTCTTCGATGACAGCATGCGATTGGTTGGCTGGACGAATATAGAGACGGGCGAGGTAAAGAGTCCTTATCCTGATCTCAATCCTAAAGATTATAAGATGTATGCTTTCTCGGGCATCCACATGGTAGCCCCATCACTCTTCCCATTGATGGAGGAGGAACCGGATAAGTTCCCAATCATGGATTTCTATCTGAAGCATTGCGACAAGGTTCGCATTGAGGGATACGTGAAGAACGACCTCAAGCTGATGGATGTGGGAAAGCAGGAGACGCTGAAAGAAGCGGAGGCGTTCCTGAAAGAATTATAAATTATAAATTAGACAATATGCAACAGAAGATTATTATTTTGGATTTCGGTTCACAGACCACACAGCTGATTGGCCGTCGTGTCCGTGAGCTTGATACCTTCTGCGAGATTATGCCTTACAACAAGTTTCCAAAGGATGACCCATCTGTGATTGGTGTCATCTTGAGCGGTAGCCCTTATTCCGTTCATGATCCGGAAGCTTTCAAGGTAGATCTGAGCCAGTTTATTGGCCGCATTCCTGTGCTCGGCATCTGCTACGGTGCTCAGTTCCTCTCTTACGCCCAGGGCGGTAAGGTGGAGGCTGCAGACAGCCGTGAGTATGGTCGTGCCAACTTGGAGCAGTTCGACAAGGAGAATCCTTTGTTCAAGGGATTCATCGAGAACTCTCAGGTTTGGATGAGTCATGGTGATACCATCACTGCGATTCCTGAGGACTATAAGTGCATCGCTTCTACTGCCAATGTGAAGTATGCTGCTTATGCTTCTACCAAGCAGCCTGTTTGGGCTGTACAGTTCCACCCAGAGGTGTTCCACTCTTTGCAGGGTACACAGCTCTTGAAGAACTTCGTGGTAGATATCTGTGGCAGCAAGCAGGACTGGAGTGCTGACTCTTTCGTTGAGACAACAGTTGCTGAGTTGAAGGAACAGTTGGGTGACGACAAGGTTATCCTCGGTCTTTCTGGTGGTGTTGACTCAAGTGTTGCTGCCGTTCTCCTGAACAAGGCTATCGGTAAGAACCTTACCTGTATCTTCGTTGATCACGGTATGCTCAGAAAGAACGAGTTCCGTGATGTAATGGAGGATTACAAGTGCTTGGGTCTGAATGTAATCGGCGTTGATGCATCAGAGAAGTTCTTTGCTGACTTGGCTGGTGTTACAGATCCAGAGGAGAAGCGTAAGATTATCGGCCGTGACTTCGTGGAGGTTTTCAATGCTGAGGCTAAGAAGCAGACTGGTGCCAAGTGGTTGGCTCAGGGTACTATCTATCCTGACCGTATCGAGAGCTTGAACATCACCGGTAAGGTAATCAAGAGCCATCACAACGTAGGTGGTCTTCCTAAGGAGATGAACCTTCAGTTGTGCGAGCCATTGAAGTGGCTGTTTAAGGATGAGGTTCGTCGAGTAGGTCGCTCTATGGGTATGCCTGAGCACCTGATTACCCGTCACCCATTCCCAGGTCCAGGTTTGGCTGTCCGTATCTTGGGTGATATCACCCCAGAGAAGGTACGTATCCTTCAGGATGCTGACGATATCTATATCCGTGGCTTGCGTGAGTATAAGGTGAAGTTGAGTGGTGAGGAAGCTCGCCGCGTCCTGGCTGCCGGTGTTCCTGCTGACATGCAGAATGGCGAGATTGAGGTTTCTCTCTACGATCAGATCTGGCAGGCTGGTACCGTATTGCTTTCTACTGTCCGTTCAGTAGGTGTGATGGGTGATGAGCGTACATACGAGCATCCTGTTGCCTTGCGTGCCGTAACCAGTACTGATGCGATGACTGCTGACTGGGCACATCTTCCTTATGATTTCATGGCTAAGGTAAGTAATGAGATTATTAATAAGGTGAAGGGTGTAAACCGTGTATGTTATGACATCTCTTCAAAACCACCTTCGACAATCGAGTGGGAATAGTCGGAATACCGATAAACAGCCACTCAAATAAAGATGAATTAATTTAAACTCAATAAGTTAGGGGATTCGTTGACGTAACAGCTTGATTGTCAACAAATCCCCTTTCTTGTATAAAATCAACAGGCTATAGCATAAACTTTGTTCGCATCAACACCTTCGATGTTCACCCATGCCCCCCACCAGGCGTTCTGGCTGATTTGCAATCCGCCGGAATAGTAAGCCACTTTCAAAAACACTCTTCACTCTTCACCGGAAGGACATAAATATCTGTAACTTAGAAACTTGCACGGGTGAAGAGCTTGCGCCACTCTTCACCCACTCTTCACCCGGAGCCGATTTCGGAAAATCTGTAAAAATCTGTGGGACGTAAAAAAAGTGGTTTCAGCCCCCGGCCGAACAGGGCGAGCTTCCGATTCAATTCCGTGCGCAATCCGAAGGTGAACAGTGGTGAAGAGTGGTGAAGAGTGGAGCGTCACTCTTCACCTCTCGCAACCCCAGTGTTTATCGGGGTTTCAGCCGATTTGGTGAAGAGTGAAGAGTAAAAAGAAGAGTGGTGCTTTTATAAAAAAAACTCCCGACGTATCGTTTGGTGCCTGGCAATGGCAGATTATTGCCCTGGTAAGGGGCAATGTTGTGCCATAGTGAGGCAATAAACGCTACAAGCCGCTTTACGCATCGGCAGTACTATCATGGCGATCTCTCAGTAACGTCTTTGCGCCTTGTAAGTACTATCGCTGTTGCTTGTAAGTACTATCGTTGTTGCATCGTTTTTACGTAAATAGTCTTCGGAGTAACCTTTACTTGTTGCCGGAAGAATTAATGTTATAAGCCGGAGAAGCCTATATCTTCAGCCGCACAACAGCTGTTGTGCGCTTGCATAACAGCTGATATGCGCTCGCCCAACAGCTGTTGTGCAAGTGGAAATCAGCTGGTGGGCGATGAGTTGTTGGATATAAGTTCTGTGTATGTATATGAACGAGCCGTAACGAGCTTCAAGCTGTTAAACCAGTCGAAATTTGCGACCAGATCAATCATCTTACTATAACCTCATTATCTTGTAACCGGTCACAATTTGTGACCGGTTCGCCCTTACCGTTAGTCGTTCCGACGGATTATGGTGCAAAGGTATGAACAAATGAGAAGACTACAATTGTATAAATGCAGAGCCGCTTACTATTCTAGAGAAGGTACGTATTCTCTAGGATGCAGATGATATCTCCCGTGGCTTGCGTGGGAGTATTCGGAATGCCGATAAACTGCCACTCAAATAAAGATGAATTAATTTAAATTCAATAAGTTAGGGGATTCGTTGACGTAAATTACTGATTGTCAACAAATCCCCTTTCTTGTACATTTTTACACTCAACACTTGGCAGTTTCCAATGCGTATGAATCTATTTATTACTTTGATTCTATGCGCTTCGTTTCTTGTTCAAACAGCGTGATCAAGTCCTTTTCAACCTTTGAAAAGGTTGCATCCATATCCATTTCTTCTGCATCATCAAAGTGTTTGGTAACAGACAATCCTTTATAAGGTTCTGTCATTGTAACTTTGAAAGTATCAGAAGAAAGCATTTCACAAATGCCTTCCAAATGAATCTCTTTGCCTGCGATTACAGGATTAATATCGATATCAAAACGGTACATATTGCTTGCTTTTTAGAACAATCCCCACTCGGCAAAACGCTCAAATCCACCAATTTGTTTGATGTATTGGCGAGCAATTTCTACAATCTCAGAATATGGCTTCCCATCAATCTCTGTATCACCAATGGCACAGAATAACTCCACAGGTTTACCTGTTTCTTGTGCTTTAAGGAACGCATAGATATTGACTGAAACGTCTGCTTTGCTTAGGTCCTTGCCCTGCACTCCTCCGCCCGAAACAGACTGAGCCATGTCAGAGCCAAGTTTGCGGTTTGTAGCACCTGCGTCAACGTCTGTTCCACCTGTCCAATCTCCAAGTGGATTAACCACGGCAGTAGGGTAGAGGCTCTTCAATTCCTTTGTCTTAGCATTGCTCTGACATATTATCAGCTTACCATTGCCTAATACATACTTGCCATCGGAAGGATATGCCTTGTATATGTCGTGGGCAATCTTACTAAGTTCTTTTTCCTCATCAGTTAGCGGAACACCCTTAAAGATACCATTATCGCCACAGCGAACTTCGCCGTCTTGGTTGCTTGCAAGTATAGGGTCTTGCTGCACCATTACGAGCTGCACTTTGAGGTTCTTTTGTCCTGTGATACGAAAAACAACAGCCTCAACCTCAGTTTGCGTGAATGCCACACTACTTTCGATGATGAGGTTTGCCACACCATGCCCCAATAATACCTCTACAGCAATTCTTGGGTTTTCTTCTCGCTTGTACGCAAGGTCAACTAATGCACCTGCGATTCTGTCTGCCACCTTATCCGGATGGCTTGGATTTACTTTTTCAATCATTGTTCTTACTTTTAAATGTTATTCTTTTTGTTCATGTAACTTTCTATCGTATCGTAACTAATACCTTCTGAAAGGTATTTGTTGATTAACTCATACTTTTTAGTACTTACCCTAAACTCCAACTCTCTTATTTGCTTGTTCAGTGGCGTCAACGTGCGCTGATAAGAGATGTTATCCATGCGATTGCTTTTCAAATCAGCCTTCAATGCTCGCTTACGCATCTTGAAAGAGTTGATTTGAGCCTCACACTCCTCTCTGAAGGATTGAAAAGTTGAAAAAGCCTCACTAATCTCAGCATCCTTGTACTTCATATAGGTATCTGCATACATAGAGTACCATTTATCGGATTCTTTGGTTAGTCGCTCTACTTTCTTTTTCAATTCATTTATCTCAGACTGCATAAAGCGTTCCTTTATTTCAGATGAATAGTTCCAACCGTCACCATCCTCAGCATGTAAGATTTCAAGCACTTGTTCAAGTGTGTAGGCTTGATAGATATGCTTTGCCTCGTCATATTGAGTATTGATGTTGACGAATGGTTGCCAATGACTTATGAATGAAGACACCTGTATAGGCTCAATCCTGCCGTCTTCAAAAACCTCTGCACAGTGGTTCGTTCCGCTCAATGGACTGCCTGCTAAGTGAAAAACGAGACTGAGATTGCCATCTTTGTCTGTTCGCAAAGCTTTAGGACATTCATTCCACCACTCCAAGTATATGCCCAAGGTTGGTGTATGAAAACCTGATGTTCCTGTATAAGCGAGTACATTTTGAACGGCAACAGGAGCAAGAAACATTCGGCTGTCACGCATGATGCGCTCACTATGTGCCAATAGGTAGAAAGCGTTATCCGTGAAGAGTTTCTTCTGTTGCTCCACGTCTTCTGTTGTTCTTGGTAGAGGCTTACATGGCTTATTGCCAATACTCAGATACGTACCTGTTGCATCCAATTTCATCTTATCGGGTACAAAGTCGTCTTGATGTGATTCTTTTGGAAAGCACTCAAGTACTGCACCATTCATTAGGGTGATGCTGTTTTGTGGCTGTTCTGTGTTATTATGTATCATGTTCCAATATTATTTAATGTATGAATGAAATTCGTTTGCCTAAAATGTGAATATCCTTCGTCTCCAAGAAGTTGTAGTCTATTGGTGGCTCTAAGCCTTGTATAAGACAATCACGGCAAATCATGAGAATCTTTCCTAAGTTATTCTGACCGACAAACGTTCCAATGCCATTGACTTTGCAAGTCTCACTGTTTACCAAACGCTTCAATGCAGTCTTGCTAATCTTTGGATTGCTCGCTTTAGCCTGTCGGACGGTTTCCTTTTTTACCTCAGCTCTTTTTGCTGATAACGCTTGGTTGGTGCATCCCCAAACTTCTTTGGTGTCACCATGTTGTTTGGTCGTGTCCTCTATGATGATAGCGTCATGTGGCAGCTTTAAGAGTAAATTTGCAAAGTCGGCATTACCCATACACTTCTGCCATACAACATAGAGCATCCATTGTATGCGGAAGTCTGCAAAATCTTGACGGATATTAGCTTTGTTTCTCTTTTTGACAAAGCGTTTTGCAGCAAAGCCACTTGTCTGACGCTGCATTTCCTTTTGTACAGACAGATGCTTGTCAGAAGCATCTGAAAACTCGCCACACAAATAAAGCGTCTCTGAGTCTTTCCATGTGATACCTAAAAAAGAGAAAGGATAACCACCTGCCATATTTGAAAAACGGACTTTTATACCGTCTGCTATGTCACTTGCTTTGGCAAATGAGCAACAATGAACCTGTGTAGCATCATACTTCTCTACACGTCCGAGTGAATTTATAAGAGTGTTAAGTTTTGAGCGGTTTGAACCGTATGAATTTGATGATAATTTATTCATAATCAGAATTTTATTAGCGTTTTTTTTGACTAATCGCATGTTTGCCACCGTTATTCTGAACCGGTTGGCACTGAATTAAATCAGTTCGTAATGCTTAAATGGATTACAATGTCATGTATAGACACGACAAAAGAAGCATATAGGCAAAAATGCCGATACACCAATAAGGTTCACCATTAATATGATGAACAGTGCAAATGTTTCTAAACTTGATTTGATTTCTTTCCATAAAGATTTTATTTAAAAGTTTATACTTTTCATGTCGATGCTCCACCGTGGCTGTTCTGCTCGGTTGGCTTCACCTTGTACACAAGGCTACTCTTGACATTTTCGGTTGCAAAGTTAATGTATTTGTAGAAGAAAGACGAAAAAACTGTGCTAAGAATGGTTAATGCGGGACAATTTAGAAAAACATTAAATAGCGTTTTGTGGGTATTGTAAAAAATGAAAAGAGGCTGCCAGAAGCAGCCTCCATTATATATATATTCCTTTTGATGGCTTTTATCAGTAATATTCAATGGCTCTTATAACTTCTCGTCCATCTTTGAATATCCTTTTTGTCCAATTGTTATGAAAATCTCTTTTCTCACTAATGACATCACCGTATGATGGCATGTCATCAATCTCTATACCATTTGTATCGTATTTTATGATAGCCGTTTTGTTGTATGGGTCAACAAGAGAGGATAAAATTCGTTTTTCCTTAATGATACCATTGGGGTAAAAATACAAGGTCATTACAATTTCTTCCCTTCCATATTTGTTTTTTTCAATTAAGTCAACAGTTGTCTTGTCTGCCTTTCTATATTGAAAAGAACTGCCTCCGAGATAGCCACTTGAAGAGATTAGTTTCCCATTATCATAGTGGAAAGTTATATCGCCTACATAAGGGGCTTCATACGAATATTTGGTGAGCATCCCATTCTCGTCATATTCAAACTCGTAGGATTCGTCTCCATGTCCCATACCGTTAGGGTCATCATTCTTATTGTAGCTACTACAACCTATTTTCTTTATTCTCCCATTTAGTCTTTGTCTTTTTAAGTCTGATATTTCATTGTATTTCATTTCAGAATCTGCTTCGCCTTTATCTTGTTGTATGACATTATCCACTCTTATATGTTGATGTTGAAAGAATTTGTCGTTGAAATTGAGTGAAGGTGTGGTATTTGGGGTTAAAGTATTGTTTGCTTCAATGTCATTGGTATAGTTGTTGTTTTCAACATACATATCATCATTACTTTTGTCTTGACTCACATTTTTCACCCCTATTTTTTTTGTACTATCTTTCACCTTTTTGCCTTCTCGGTCAATCTCCCAAACTTTGTCTTTACGATATACTTTGCAAGTGCCATTTTGGAAATTGCCCACTCTATCATATTCCTTTGGCTTTATAATAATGCTACCCAATTTGTCAATGAAGAGATATTTGCCATTCTCGTTGACAACTGCTGCCAATCCCTCTGAATAGTCATGTGCTTGTGGGTAAATGAAAGGCACTGTTTCTTTTCCATCTTCATTGAGAAAACCATACTTATCACCAACTTTTGCCACTAACATATCGTCAGAGTACACACCCAAAGAGTCATATTTTACAGGTATGAAATCTTCGCCATTTGCTTTCAACATACCCACCTTGCCGTTATTGCGTACATACATATTCGATTGGAATGCCATGCTTGGCATCTTCTGCTCTGACAAAGTGCTACCAGCTATTTCTACATTATCATATATGGCTAATTGGATGGTTTTATTGTTTGTGTCAATTATTCCCCATTTTCCATTTGCTTTATAGAAAGCTTTATTTGTTTTGATAGGCGAGAGGTATTCATACATACAAGGGATGATAGTCTCGAATGTAGACCCGCTTATAAGTCCTGTCAATCCGTTACGGACAATGTATATGTAATCTGTAGATGGACAGTCTGTGTATGATAGCTCTATTGAATTGTTTTCAGTCAAGATATATGCTTTATCTATGTCACATGGTTGCAATTCTTTGCCATCATCGTTGTAAATACCAAGCATGCCGTCCTTTTCTACCCATATGATACTGTTGCCGTTACTTGTGTGGCAAGGGTTGCCAACTTTGGAATATTCAAAAGGGATAATGATTTTGTTTTGGCTATTAATCATTCCTTTCTTTCCTTTTAACGTGGCACGGATATAAGAGTCTGAGGAATAGTCTCCCAGACTCTCGTATATGCAAGGTATCAAAGTTGTTACGTTACTTGTCGTATTTAGTCGCACATAACCATATTTTCCACTCTTGCTTGTTCGCCAAATGTTGTTCCCGATATTGGTGAGGTTGTTATATTCACACGACAAAAGTGTGCTATTGGTAGAGTTGACAAGTCCCCATTTTCCCTTCTTCTTGCATTTATACACATTGTCTTCGTATGTGCTACCTTCTTTGATGAGTTCTAATTGCTCATATTCCTTAGGTATGTATACGATACCTCCGTCATTTACTACGCCATACACATGCAACAATACGGGATCTCCATTATATGATAATACAATTTCTTCTTCACTAACTATATATAAGCCATTATGACAGCTTCCTGTGATAGAATATTTCGATAACGGATTCTTTTCGGTCTCCGCCTTTCTTGCGAGGTCGGCAATGGATTGGGCATGGCTGACTATTGGGAGCAATGCCAATATTATGATGTAGAATACTCTTGTCATAGCGAAAAATTTATTTAATAATATGTATCTCCGTTGTTATTGTCAACGAGTCTGTTGTCGTCTCTAATCACAGTTATGGATATGGATGGACGTGCCGTAATCATTCCTTTGTTTGGCGATACTTTGCGGAACACAGGCTTAGATGTCGAAATTTTGTTGTCGTTTGCATACACAGCTTCATCTGTAATTCTGAGGGTAATGCCATTGTGAGAATAGCTGTTGCCGACAACGAAATCCATAACATCCATGTTTGACTTAAAGCCGATTTCTTCCTCTTCTATCTGCTCATTACTATTGTAGTCATTGCTTGATGTAGCTGAGTCTGTTGTACAGATGGTCTCGGTGGTCGAAACTGTAGCAGCGGTATCAGACTTCACAGTGTCAACAGGAATGGAGTCTATTGCTGTACTATCTGAGGGAACTAAATTTGCACTTAGAGATTTTCCTGCTCCAATTAAATAACTACCAAGGGCTATTGCGATTATGCTGAGAATGATAACAACTATAACAAGAACTCGGTTAACTTGTTGCTCGTTATCTTCTGAGATTTCAAATTGTTCTTCTTTATCCTCAACGGTAGAAATATCAATTTCTTTTTCTGAATTTGGAGTATCTTCTTGTTTGTATCCGCAATTTGGACAACATAATGCTTTGTCGCTAATCACATGTCCACAGTTTTTACATTTTATTAAAGCCATATTTCACTATTCTTTTACACGAGTTTTAACAATACCGTACTAGCACCTTCTTCTCCCCAACCAAAACCTACGGTCTTTCCTCTGAAAAACAAAAATGTATATGAGAAATTCCCTTCTTTTTCTTTTAATGCAATGCTGTAAAACCCTTTTTCAGTTTCTAAAACTTTATAAATGTCCCAAGTAAAAAGTTTTTTCCAATTTTTCGGATCGTCATAATTATAAGTCCTTTCTGCATAATATTGAGTCACAGTATTGCCGTTAATAGAAAATTTAAGCCATCTGTCTGTAAATGGATCAACCTCTATGGATTCCCATATTGTTCCATCAAGTTGAGTTTTAATCTCATAACGAGATTTAACTCCATTCCAAATTTTTGTTCGGTTCGTAGGCTTCTTTTCGTTTTTGCTAATAATTGTATGTTTGGGCATTGAATTGTCTTCAACTTTAACAACTTTAGAATCAAGCGATTTGTTCTTATCGTTATTTTTAGTAACGACTATTGTTTCTTTGTCATTAAAGAGTATACGGCATTCTGCACATATAATAATAGTCAGAATGACAGCAGCTAATATGAGAATCTTATTCTTATTGTTCATAGCTTCAGTATTTGTTATTTCTTCATTGCATTCCAATATCTCTTGTTAATTCTTCGCCAAGTTCTATGTATGCTTGGCCAATAGCGGTGGAGTGCTTTGCCCATTCCGCAACAATCAAGAACAATAAAGTAAATGAGTATGCCATAGGTCATTATTGCTACAAAAAAGCCAAACAAGATTATTTCGGCTGTACTAATATTATCATTATTTGCAATTCCCTTAGCGAATATCATATAAAATATTAAATACGCAATAAATACGACAATACCCTTGAAGAATGCCCATAAAGTAGCATATAGAAATGTTTTGAATATCAAGTTAAAGAAATAGAATATGTTGTTGATTACAGCATACTCTTCCTTCTCGCTTTCATTCTTACAAGTGAGATACCATGGACCAAACAGCCATCCCAAGAATGGATGTTCTTTCTCAAAAGCCTTGCGAGGATAGTTTCTCAAAGGCCAAGGGTCTTTGAATAACCATGCAGATGGTGAGATTGGAGAATATTGACCATTCTCGTTGAAATCTTCATCATCGTCTGTTGGTGTAGCCTCATGTACTTGCTCCTCTTGCTTTGGCTTCCAATTATCATTTGGACAACCACAGTTAGGGCATGATTGTAAATCTTCCGAATACATTTCTCCACAATCGGGACATTTTACTTGGTTCATAGTTTGTATTGTTTAATTGTACTGCTAATTTTTTCTTATTGACAAGATAACAACATCTTTGTCTCGTCCTATTGTGCCACGAGATTTAAGAGCTGCTATTGCTTCACTCTCATTGTCTGAATAGAGCATGATAGTTGCACTTCCATTTGTGCAGCTTCCGATACCTTCAACTCGATATTTTACAGTATAACTTTCTTTAATCATATAGATAATATACGTTGAAGTTTAGCAGTCCTTGTATTCAAAGACCGCTGAACTATTGTTTGATAATTTATCTTGCAAAATTGAAATCAACGGTTGCTGTTCCGTTGAAAGTATAGGAATACTCGCCACCTACCATTTTGAGGTTGTCGAATTTGATAGTCATATCATCTTTGCTCTTGTCGATAGATACAACTTTGGCAGAACCACTCTTGTAAGTAAGGGTAGTGTAGCAAGCATCTGATTCGTCCTGGGCCATCAGCTCCAATGATTTCTTGGAGAAATCATCGCCAACTTTTGGCTCTGATGAGTCTGTATAAGAGAATTGGTAAAACCAACAATCTTTAGTGTTGCCTACTTGATTGAATACAGATACTGTAAACTCGCCCTTGCCGTCTTCTGCGTCATAACTGCCCTCTTGAACAACATTTGCGTCAATCTCAAAACTCTTACCATTGATTTGAATGGTATTTGATGATGGAGGATTATTGTCGCTATCATCATTACCGCCACAACTGCTTAAGGCGAAAGGCATCAAAGTTAATAATGCCAACATCAGAAACTTAAAATGCTTTTTCATTGTTATGTTTCAAATATCGCACCTTCAGCCCAAACAGTGCCGTTAGTAATTTGATATGTTAGGGAGCATAAAAAGAAAAGTGGAGCTTTATCTCTCCTGATCCCTACGAGTGACGGCTTGGACTCCGTGTAATGAAGGAATAGGAGAATAAGCCCCACTTGGTCGTATTTCGTTTATATGTACGAATACACACCAAGGGAAGCATTATTCTCACAATACCCCTAAACATTACTTTGTGTGAAAGTGTCCAAGTTTCACTCGTATAGGAATATAGCGAAATACGCTTCTCTAAATATGTCCGTCATAAAGCCTATTTTGGCAATATGACACTGCAAAGATAACTAAAAATATTGAGACTAAAGAATTTCTCTTGATGAATTTGCTGTTTTGCGTTTATTTTTAGAATTATTTCACTTTATCCGTAAAATCAGTACTGCATCTGTGTCACAATAACCTTTTAGATTTGATTTATACATTTTGAATAGCATATCAATACCTGTTAGAAAGATTAAATTGATACACTTGATTGTTTAATACAGTTGGATGGTTTTTCCATTTTCAACAATAACATAAAAGTAGAAGAACATAGACGTTATCATTTGAAAATGGAAAATCAGATTAGTTATTCTATTGGCTTTTTGTAAGGCCTTCTCGGAATGTTATTCCTGTCATAAAACTCATATAATCTACTCAAGCCTATCTTTATTCCATTTGCTTTGAGCATAGCAAAATTATCTTTCACAGACAGACTGCAATCATAGAGGTTGCCAATCTCTTCGTCCTTCAACTTGCGCCTGACGATTCCAACCATCGACTTGGGCTTGATGCCTCTTTCAGAACAATACAGTTTATCTACTTTGAACTTACTCGGCTTACGCTTCGTCTTTATGTTTATCTTTTCGTATTCCATATTTAGGGCATTGTTGGCAATCCTCATTAGCTCTTGATTATTCAGAGTGTTGTCTGAGTTATCATAATACCATTGTCGTTCAGCAACCAAATTATATAATAGGTGTTCAAATGTGATGGTTGGGAAAATCTTTCTGCGTATGAGTGCAGACACAAACAAGCATTTCCTCCTATTGTCGCCATCCCTCTTTATCTTTACAACCGATACTTTGCGAATATCGCCACTATTGCTTGTTACGACATCTTGATACCAACTTCGATATATCTCTTGATAGTTTTCGGGTATCAACGCATAACCGTTATTATATGTTAGCTCGGTATGGTCAAAATAGCAGTATCGCTCTCGGTACTTGATAATCAATTCAGAAGGTGGAATTTCAAAGAGGTCGTTAATGAAATCCTTATCCTTTATAGGATAGACACATTCATTACTATTTGCAGATTCCTTTACTGACCTGTTTTCATGGTGGGCTGATTCAACAAGTGCAGCTCCAAAATCTGATAAAGTATAAACTTTGTCTGTAGAATACACTTCACACCTTGGCGTTCCGTTGCCATTCATATATTGTGCAGGTCTTGCTCCACACGAATCTTGGTCGGGATAAGTTGGGTAATCTTTGCGAATCTCCTTTATGATGCCTCTATACGCTGAGGCTAACGTTTTGCCATTTAAAATGTCCTCACGGAATACATAGCAAAGGCGAAAACGATACTTGTTACCCTTACTTGGACAAAGATTGCTCGGTGTTGTATAGTATATAGTAGGCTTCTTCGATAATCCACAAACAAATTGCTTCATTTCCATATTGGAATCATCAACATCAACGAATACAACATTAGCTCGGTCAAAATTATCATTCTTCTTCTCGTATATTTTAAAGGTGTCGGCTTTTGTTGTAAACCAATGGCAAAAACAAAATCCTTCTTTGATGTGTTTTACAAAGTCCTCAATACTTATTGAAGAACGTTTAAAACACAGTTTCTTAATGTCTATACTCTCTTTAGTTGCGTAATGTTCGAGAGATAGACTTAGTTTTAATGCTATCACGTTTCATAATCGTAATATCATTATTTTGTTGGACAGGGTTTCGCCTGTCCCTTTTAGTTTTATCTTGGCTCTACATAGCCTATTCTGTTTACAGTCTAAGACAGTTCCTATCTGTTCGGTTTGGAATCTTTGGATGGTGGTGGTCTCTTTCTGTTTCTCTTCATATTTAATATGGTTTTATTTCTATCATTTATTCTCACGTTGCAAACATACTACTTGGGAGACTACTATTGCAAAATTGAATATTAAAAAATCTGAAGACTTGAAAGCAAAGGCATTTTGTATACCGGAAAATTTTCTAAAAGATGCACGGCAACCCCTTGTAGTCGATGCCTCGCTCCCTCTATAGGGGTAGGCAAAGAGAGGATACGGTGGAAGCCCTCCCTATAACTCATATATATACAGTACTTTAGAGTAGCTTGAACAGCTTTTGCTGCTACTGAATGCTACACCTTATTAATATGATGGGCAACTATGTTTGCCTTATTAACACCTTATTATATATATAGGGGCTGCTCTTGATTGTCTTTTTGAGGCTTGAAATCAATTGATTTTAAGTAGGATAAATCGTGTAAGTGACTGATAGCCATGGTTGTGTATGAAGTTCGTGCTGTCCCTGATAAATATCCCCGACAATAGCTAACTCTCTGAATATCAGATATAGAGTATAATTGAGTGGGAATAGTCGGAATACCGATAAACAGCCACTCAAATAAAGATGAATTAATTTAAACTCAATAAGTTAGGGGATTCGTTGACGTAATAGCTTGATTGTCAACAAATCCCCTTTCTTGTATAAAATGCTCAAAACCATTATCAACTTTGGAGCCTATAGCAAAAAAAGTGTGAAGCTAAAGGGTGTATAGTCGTACAACTAAAGGGTGTATAGTCGTACAACTGAAAGGTATATAGTCGTACAACTAAAAGGTATATAGTCGTACAACTAAAAGGTGTATAGTCGTACAACTAAAAGGTATATAGTCGTACAACTAAAAGGTGTATAGTTGTACAACTGAAGGGTGTTGCCACTAGGCTCGTAAGGTCTGCTGACTGCAGTGAACAGACTTGCTGACTAGGCTCAGCAGAGATGCTGAGCCTAGAGGGAACCTTGCAGAAATGGTCTCCGATAAATAACCTAGATAATAGCTAACCTCTAAATATCAGCTATAGAGTATAATTGAGTGGGAGTAAAGATATCAATAAAAAAAGACCACCATTTGAGTTTGATATTCAACTCAGATGGTGGTCTTTTTTTTGATGAAGAGTACTGAGTACTTTCTGAATGATGTACTCAGTACTTTTTGTTTTTAATAACCGTCGTTCTGCTTCAACTGCAAGTTAGCATCAAGTGCACCCTGTGGGATAGGGAGATAACGGTTGGTGGTCTTGAATACACGATCCTCAATCTTCTTGTCAGCTGCAGAAGCATTTACATTGATAGTGGCACGCATACCAGGAGCTACAGACTTATCCATGCTCACAGTACCAACCCGACGCTCCAATGTGCAGTTCAGCAAAGTCTCAGCCAACATCTTGCCACTGGCATCCTTCCAGCGTAAGATATCAGCACGGCGGATACCCTCACCTGCGAACTCAACACCACGTTCGCGACGAATCAACTCGCGAAGCTTCTCCTTGGTATTGTACTTAGCTTCATCTACATCAGGCATACCAACACGGTTACGAACCATATTCAGGTAGGTGTAAACCTGAGCAGAAGGACCGTTCAATTCATTCTCTGCCTCGCAGTAAGTAAGCAATACTTCTGCATAGCGGAAGACGATAGGCTGGCAAGTGGTGTTCCAGATGTCAGGATACTGGTTCATAGGTGCCAAGTACTTACCCCATGTCAAACCAGTCTTTGAACTGTTGTCGGCTGCGGTGTAAAAGTTGGCATTAGAAGCTCCATTTATAGTCTTGTCAAGCGAATTGTAGATAGCCTCTTTACCATTACCATTGATGTAGTCACAACCTGGATAGATGACAGTCATTGCCATACGTGGGTCACGGTTGTTGAATGGATGAGTAGGATCATAGCCAGAACCCGGTTCGTCCTTGGTCAAGCCGTTTGCCATTTCATAGGTGTCGATCAAGCCGTAGCTAGGAACGATAGAAGACCAACCGCCATCGGCGTTGTTGTACATACGGCCAATCACATCGTTATAGTAGTCGTTTTCTACAGCCTGTACGGCAAGGATGATTTCCTTGGAATCCTGACCTGCTACATTGAACAGGTTAGCATAGTTGTTGTCCAACTCATACTGATTCAGTGCAATGATCTTCTCAGCACGATCCTTAGCAGTAGCATAGTCTCCATAATAGAGAGCCTCGCGCATGCGGAGAGCCAGAGCTGCACCCTTGGCGATGCGACCACGGGCTGCAGGAGTTACATTGATATCGTTTACCAACTCGTCGAGTTCCTTCTCGATATACTCCTTCACCTCCTGCTCGCTTTTACGTGGAACCATAGCTTCCTCTGCAGTAGCATAGCTTTCGATGATAGGTACACCACCATAGTTCCAATTCATCAGGAAATAGCGGTAAGCGCGAATCCAACGAGCCTGAGCCATAATGTCTTTCTTGGCTGTTTCTGGCATAGTACACTTGTCTATGTTAGCCAACAGCTCGTTGACGCGACGGATGCGTGAGAAGTCGTACCAGTCTCTACCGCTTGATGCGGTCACAGTTCCATTGCCGATAGGTGTATAACCCTCCCAGGAGAACTGGTCGTAACCAAAGTCACTTGTACCATCCCAATACAGGAGGAAACCATCCCAGCCCCAACCGGAATTGTATTGGTCTTGCCAATTGTTGTAACAGCCAACGAGGAACTTGTCTGCATCGTCCTGGGTTTGCCAGGTGCTGACAGGTGAAAGGGCATCCTTTGGGGCTGTATCGAGGAAATCGGAGCATGAGGTTGCCAAGAGGGCGGTCATGCCGATAAATATATATTTCTTAAGATTTCTCATGATAATATCCTTTTTAAGTTATTAGAATGTTACGCTCAAACCGAATGAGTGAGTGCGGAGCAATGGATAAGAGCTGAGTCGCTGGCTCGTAGCCTCTGGATCCACGTTGATGTCGAGGTCGTCGATTGTGAACAAATTCTCGCAAGAGTAGTAAACACGTAGCTTGTTGACATGCAGGAATTCGAGTGCCGACTTAGGAAGTGAGTAACCCAGCTGCAAGTTCTTCAAACGGCAATAAGATACATTCTTGAGCCAGAATGTAGAAATCACCTGACGAGAAGAGCTAGGAGAGTTTGTATTGGTGAACAATCTTGGCATCTTAGGATTTGACTTGTTGTAAGTCCAGGAGTCTCTCCAGATGGTTGCTGGGTGAGAGCTGTCGCCCACAAAAGCACCTTCTACCTCGTATGCATCGAAGTAGCGGTAAGCCTTAAACTGTCCATTGAAGAACAGAGAGAGGTCGAAACCCTTCCAAGCTGCGTTCAGGTTCAAACCGAAGGTCCAGCGAGGAACAGAACTGCCTGCATAGAAGCGGTCGTTCTCGGCATCAATCTTGCCATCACCGTTGATATCCGCATATTTCAAGTCACCTGCCTTGAAGCTGCCACCGCCGAAAGGACAAGAACCCTTTGAACCGTCTGCTGGCCAGTATTTGTTCATATACTCCTGTGCCTCAGCATCAGTCTGGAAGAATCCATCAGCCTTATATACATAGTAGCTGTTGAACTCCTGACCCGTAGCGTTGCGCTGGTTGTAGCCAGTACCTACGTATCCCTTACCAGGCATGCTCTCAATCTTGTTCTTGTTGTATGCAACATTCAAGCCTGCGCCTACTGTCACCTCACCAATCTTATCGTTGTAGTTGAGGCTCATCTCGACACCCTGGTTGCGCATCTGACCCACATTGTCAAGATAGCTACCCAAAGCAAACTCGTAAGGAGCATCTACAGAGATCAGGATACCATCTGTAAGGCGGTTGTAGTAATCAACAGATGCAGTAATCTTGTTATCGAGGAATCCCAGGTCAACACCTACGCCCCATGTGGTCGCCTTTTCCCAAGTGATGGTGTTGATCTTGTATGAACTCTGGTAGTATCCAGATGTTACCTTGCCATCGAATGCATACTTGGCATTGATATTGTATGTATTGATAGCTGGATAGTAATCGCTCAAAGCCTCCTGGTTACCCAACTGACCCCATGATCCGCGAATCTTCAGGTTAGAGAGCCAAGACTTGGTTCCCTCCATGAAAGCTTCCTCGCTCACACGCCAACCTGCAGAGAATGATGGGAAGTAACCCCAACGATGACCATCTGCGAAACGGCTGGATGCATCAGCACGGAGGTTAGCCTCGAAGAGGTAACGGCCTGCAAAGTCGTAGTTAACACGCCCAAACCATGAAAGCATATTCAACTCACGGGTATTTCCCTGTGCCTGCTGCGTAGATACATCACCGGCATTGATATCGGTAACACTATTATTAGGGAAGTTCTTGCGGTAAGTGTACCAATACTTATAGTCGTAAGCCTCTGCATGCCATCCTGCCAAAGCCCCAACGGTATGCTGTCCGAAGGTCTTGTTGTAGTTCAGCAATGCCTCGAAGGTCTTGCGCTCCCACTTATATACTCGTTCATCGTGGAAATTTGGATCGGTCTTCTTGTTCGCATTGTAAACGAAGAACTTCTGGAAGTAGTCGTAGTTCTGGTTGTTATTAACATAAGATGCACTCAACTTAGCTGTCAAGCCGTCAAGAATCTTGTAATCAACACCGAAGAGACCTGTGAAGTTGGTATTGCGGCGATATACCTTCAGATCGTTGTCGAGCCATGCAATAGGGCTACCGTCAGAAATGGTTCCCCATGTACCATCGTCATAACGAGCGGTAATCCATGGTGCAATCAAGTTGAGCTGACGGATAATCTGGTCAGAACCACCACCTGCGTATGCAGAAGAAGGGTCGGTATAATCGTTCTTGATGTAAGCGAGATTCAAGCGGGCAGTGAGGCGGCTGTTGATCTTCATCTCCAGGTTGGTACGGCCGTTAACCTGCTCACGTCCAGCGTGAGGCAAGATACCCGACTGCTTCAGATAACCTACAGATGCGAGATAGTTTACACTCTCTGTTGCACCGTTCACACTTACGTTGTGGTGCTGCAGAGAACCAGTCTTGTAAGCCAGGTCGTACCAGTCGGTATTAGGAAGTGCATTGATTTCCTCTTCAGAGGTGAATTTCTTAGCCTTGCCCTCGCTTTCGAGCGCATCGTTCAGCATGTGGGCATACTCGTATGAATCCAGACGGTCAACCAGGCTGGTTGGATTCTGCACACTCACATAACCATTATAAGAAACTTGAGGCTTGCCGCTCTTACCACGCTTGGTGGTGATGAGGATAACGCCGTTGGCAGCCTTGGAACCATAGATGGCAGCAGAAGCAGCATCCTTCAATACTGAGATGCTCTCGATATCGTTAGGGTCGAGGCTACTCATGGTACCAGACTCTACGCCATCAATCAAAATATAAGGAGAGGAAGAGTTGAGGGTTCCCACACCACGAACGTTGATGCTACCTGAGTCCATACCCGGAGCACCATTGGTACCGCTGATGGTAACACCAGGCATCATACCCTGGAGTCCACTCTGCAAGTTCTGGATAGGACGGCTTTCCAAAGCCTTGCTATCCACTGATGATACAGAACCGGTGAGGTTCACCTTCTTCTGTGTACCGTAACCTACAACTACAACTTCATTGAGCTCCTTGTCTTCAGACTTCATGGTAATCTGCATGTTGCTTGCAGCTGTAAGAGTCTGTGGATTGAAGCCGATGTAGGAAATTGTAATCTTGCCATTAGGATTTTTCAGACTGAGGGAGAAATTTCCGTCTAGGTCGGTTACTGTTCCATTGGACGTGCCAACTTCCATCACGGTAACACCGATAAGAGGTTCGCCTTGATTGTCTACAACACGTCCTGTTGCTACTTTCTTCTGCTGTTGGATGCTGGTGGTAGGGTGGTTCAAGTTGTCAGCTTTTGCCATAGTACCATTTGCAAATGCAGGAGACATGGAAGTCAGCGCACAAATCAGCAACGCTGTCTTCATTTGGTCTTTAGGTTTCATGTTCTTACTCATATTGTTTATGTTAAGAGTTGATGTTTAATTAAGATTTAGTGTACCTACTTAGATCTTATTTCGGGGCAAAGCTACAAAAAAAATATGTAATCAGCAAGGAAAAATGAAAGAATTTTTTAATAAACGTGAAAAATGTGTGTTTTTTTCAAAAGTAGGGGAGTTATTGTGGCTCTTTTTCTTTTATACCTTATTTATATATAGTATTTTTCTTTAAGGAGGGGCAGGAATGGTTGGGATGGAATACTTCTCAAGCCTTGATAGTGGTATTCATATCCTCTCATTCCTGTCTTCTTTTTTTTATTCTGCCATGAAAAAAACAGTGGTTATCCCTTCTGCTCTTTCAGCAAATCACGGATCTCTGCCAGGAGCTTCTCTTCCTGGGTAGGCTCTGGAGCCTTAGGAGCTTCAGCAGGCTTCTCTGCCTCCTTTTTGGCGGTAACCTTGTTCACTACCTTGATGAGCAGGAATACACAGAAGGCAACGATGAGAAAGTCGAGAGTGGTCTGGAGAAAATTGCCATAGTTGATGGTTGCAGCCTGAAGCTTCTCGCCACCGATCACCTCTACTGATGGAAGTGTGACTTTGAGGTCGGAGAAGTTGACGCCACCGATGAGCCATCCGATAGGAGGCATGATGATGTCATCTACTACAGAACTTACAATCTTGCCGAAAGCACCACCGATGATTACACCGACTGCCATGTCGAGCACATTTCCACGCATGGCGAATTGCTTGAATTCATTCAAAAATTTACCCATAGTCTTTAATGTTTATAATGATTAATACTTTCCTTGAAATGATCTATTTTTTGCTTTTCTGTGTACGATGAAGCTTTTCCCCCTTAATATAATAAGGTGTAAGTTTCAGACGCAACTTTCACTTTATCTTCTGGTGTCATATTCTACTTCCTTTTAATAATCGCATTTTGCTATATGGAGTTGTCAGTATGGCATCTTAAAGTGCTTAAAATAGGTAATATTCGAGTTCTATCGCCTTTTTTTAACTTATTTAATACTCTATTCGTGTGCAAAGTTAGAATTTTTTTTGTAACTTTGCGCACGAAAAGAAGAAAAAATGCTTGATAGGGATGAAAAAAGGTGTTATCAGCTCCTTCGGATTCGCTTGATAGCTTAAAAGATATAATTTTTAAACTTTTAATTTAAATATTAGAACAATGATTAAGATTGGTATTAACGGATTTGGCCGTATCGGTCGTTTCGTATTCCGTTCTACAGTTGAGGCTGAGAACGCAAAGGAAGTACAGGTAGTAGCTATCAATGACTTGTGCCCTGTTGATTACATGGCTTACATGTTGAAGTATGATACAATGCACGGTCAGTTCGACGGTACTATCGAGGCTGACGTTGAGAAGAGCGAGTTGATCGTAAACGGTAACCACATCCGTGTTACTGCTGAGCGTGATCCTGAGAACTTGAAGTGGGATGAGGTTGGTGCAGAGTACGTAGTTGAGTCTACAGGTCTCTTCCTCGCTTACGACAAGGCTGAGAAGCACTTGAAGGCTGGTGCTAAGTATGTAGTACTTTCTGCTCCTTCTAAGGCTGACGCTAACGGTAATCAGGCTGATATGTTCGTTTGCGGTGTTAACACTGACAAGTACAATGGTCAGAAGATCGTTTCTAACGCTTCTTGTACAACAAACTGCTTGGCTCCTATCGCTAAGGTATTGAACGATAACTTCGGTATCGAGACAGGTTTGATGACAACAGTTCACTCTACAACTGCTACACAGAAGACTGTTGACGGTCCATCTATGAAGGACTGGCGTGGTGGCCGTGCAGCTGCTGGCAACATCATCCCTTCTTCTACAGGTGCTGCTAAGGCTGTAGGTAAGGTTATCCCTGAGTTGAACGGTAAGTTGACAGGTATCTCTATGCGTGTTCCTACTTTGGACGTATCTGTTGTTGACTTGACAGTTAACTTGAAGAAGGCTGCTTCTAAGGAGGCTATCTGCGCTGCAATGAAGGCTGCTTCTGAGGGTGAGTTGAAGGGTGTACTCGGTTACACAGAGGATGCTGTTGTTTCTTCTGACTTCTTGGGTTGCGCTTTGACATCTATCTTCGACGCTAACGCAGGTGTTTACTTGACAGACAACTTCGTTAAGGTTGTTTCTTGGTATGACAACGAGATTGGTTACTCACACAAGGTTGTTGAGTTGATCAAGATCATGAAGAAGCACAACGGTTAATTCGTTGCCTCTTAACGATTAAGAAATATAGCCGCCCAGCATTTCTGATGCTGGGCGGCTTTTTCTATATACATACTTCTCTTTTCTGTCTATATACTTCCTTTTTTGTTCAAAAACTCACAAATGATTGCTCAGATTGTCTTGATGTGAGAATTTCTTTTCGTTTTATTTTGTATTATCAATTATTTCCTTTATCTTTGCGGCATGAAACAGACGATGATTACCATATTAGGTCCTACTGCGAGCGGAAAGACGAGCCTTGCCGCAGCGCTTGCTTCCAAGATCAACAGCTTGGATGCTGCGTCGTGGGGGGGAACTACCCAGGGGGCGGAGATTATCAGCGCCGATAGTCGCCAGGTGTATCGTGGCATGGACATCGGTACGGGAAAAGACCTGGAAGATTATACCGTGGACGGCAAGTTGATACCTTATCACTTGATAGATATCTGCGAACCGGGAACCAAGTATAACCTCTTTGAATATCAGCAAGATTTCTATGATGCCTATCTCGATATCCGGAAACGGGACGTACTGCCTATCTTGTGCGGCGGAACAGGACTGTATATTGAGTCTGTGCTCAAGGGATATCATCTTTCGCCTGTACCACAGAATCAGGAGTTGAGAGACCGGCTGGCTGATAAGAGCCTGGATGAGCTAACGGTGATGCTGAAAGAGTTGAAGGCTAAAACGGGTTCCAATATGCACAATCGCACAGATGTGGATACTGCACAGAGGGCTATCCGAGCTATCGAAATAGAAACCTATAATCTGGAGCATCCTATGCCGGAACGGGAATTGCCTTCGGTAGATTCGCTTATTATAGGTGTCAGTATCAATCGTGATGCCCGTAGAGAAAAGATTACCCGAAGGCTGAAGCAGAGACTCCAGGAAGGAATGGTAGATGAAATCAAAGGTTTGCTTGACAGGGGAATTCCAGCAGAAAACCTCATCTATTATGGTTTGGAATATAAGTTTATCACCGAATATGTGATTGGTAAAACCACCTATGATGAAATGTTCAGAAGTTTGGAGATAGCCATCCATCAGTTTGCCAAGCGCCAGATGACCTGGTTCCGCGGTATGGAGCGAAGAGGGTTTACCATCAATTGGATTGATGCCCTGCAGCCGATGGAGAAAAAGGTGGAGGCTGTTTTGGAGCTGATGAGGAGCTAAGGTGTAGCCTGAAAGCTGGCTCGGGCTGGTATCCGATGGAATCGGATGCAACGGTGTCTAGGCTTTTGAGGACGGTGTCTAGGTGGAGGTAATATTATTCAACTTTCAAATTACAAAGAAGAGACAATGATAAACGAGAATAAATGGGGATTGCTTTACTGCCCTCGAGGCGGCTGGAGAAGCAATAAGCGCTGGGAAAAAATAGAAAAGGTACTCAAGGCACAAAATGTAGATTATGACTTTGTGCAGAGTGAAAATCAGAAAAGCGTAGAGCGACTGATTAAGATGTTTGTCAACAATGGCTATAAGACAATAGTTGTTGTGGGCGGAGATTCTGCGCTCAATGATGCCGTCAATTGCTTGATGCAGATGAATACTGAGGAGCGTGAACAGGTGGCGCTGGGTGTGATTCCTAATGGATTGATGAATGATTTCGCCCATTTCTGGGGATTCAGCGACAGCGATATTGAAAAAACGGTGGCATCTCTTAAAGCAAGAAGAATCAGAAAGATAGACCTTGGATGTATCCGTTATACGAATAAGAAAGGGGAGAAATGCAGACGTTATTTCCTCAACTGCATCAATATAGGATTGATTGCTGCCATCATGAACCTGAGAAGGAAAACTCATCACATGTTTGGCTCCCGTACGCTGTCGTTCCTGTGTTCTTTCATCCTGATGATCTTCCAGCGTCTGGATTATAAGATGCATATTAAAATCAATTCAGATGTCATCAAGCGCAGGGTAATGACCATGTGCGTCGGTAATGCAACGGGTTACGGACAAACTCCTAATGCTGTGCCATACAATGGTTTGCTGGATGTTTCTGTGGTTTATCATCCGCAGATGACCCAACTCTTTGAGGGTATTTACCTCTTTGTGAAAGGTAAGTTCCTGAATCATAAGAGTGTGCATCCTTACCGTACCAGAGAAGTGGAGGTTTCATCCAATGCCCTGGTTGGTATTGATGGCAGATTGATGAATACGCCGGTAGGACCTTACCAGATTACCGTTATTCAGGAAGTTGTCAATTTCCTGATTCCTGCGTAGTAGGAGGTCGTGAATAAAATTTAACTGTATACGCTTTGAAAGTACAAAGGCTTTCATTGATGCTTTTGCCCTTTCAAGGCGTATTGTGTTTTTTATCCCCTTTCTGCAATATTCTTCAGTTCTTCCTCATTCAGGATCTTTATTTTTCTTACGTTCGTACTGATAAGGCCTTCCGTCACGAAGGAGGATAGGGTGCGAATACAGTTACTTGTCGTCATATTGGCAATGTTGGCTAAATCTTCACGGCTCAGACTACAATCCAGGGTGCAACCGTCTTTAGCCAGTCCATAAGAATCCAATAGGAAAAGAAGAGCGTCGGCAAGGCGGGCACGGATGTGCTTTTGGGTGAGATTGACAGTGCGGTCGTCTGATTTACCGATTTCAATACTCAGGTATTTGATAAAATAAAAGCCGATGTTGTAACTGCTCTGCAGCATCTTCATGAGAACCTTCATAGGAAAATGAGCCACTACGCAGTTGTCTAAAGCCATTGCTGCAGTTCTGTAGGCTTCATTGGCAAAATAGGCACGGAATCCCAGAAATTCACTAGGTTTGATAACGCGGATTATCTGGCTTTTTCCGTTGATTCCATCCTTGTAAATCTTCACCTTTCCTGCAAGCAGATACATGGCTTCTTTGGGAATAGTACCATTTTCATATATGATTTCACCCTTCTTGTATTTGGTGACTTGTATATACGTTTTCATCATCGCGAGCTGTTCACCCTTGATGCCGCCCCACAAGTTTGCCACTTCCTTGGCTGCACTATCTATATTCCAAATCTTATGTTTTGCCATTATCCTTCTTGTTCGTTTTGTTTATATTGGTTTAAAACCGTGTGCAAAAGTACATAAAAAAATCCACATAAATGAAAAAAATAAGCAAAAAATATGTTCTATAACATATAAAATGAAGATTTTAAGAAAAAGTCGCGCTTTTTCCTTTGCTATACCATTATTTTTTCTTACCTTTGAATGCAAAATAGATTAAAGTCAATAATTTATAAACCTTAATATAGATCTATGAGTTATCTAAAATTCGAAAAGGCCCTAATGACTAACTTACAAGAGTCATTGCCAAAGGAGTTGTTAAGAACAAACCGCTCGGGTGCTTATTCGTGCTCAACGATTGTAGACTGTAATACGCGAAAGTATCACGGATTGCTTGTCGTTCCGGTTCCAGAACTGGACGATGAGAATCATGTGCTCTTAAGTTCGCTCGATGTTACGGTGATTCAGCATGGCGCTGAATTCAATCTCGGCTTGCACAAGTACCAAGGCAATAATTTTAGTCCGCTCGGCCATAAGTACATTCGTGAATTTGATTGCGATAAGGTGCCTACTACACTTTATCGCGTAGGTGGTGTTATCCTCAAGAAAGAGGTCGTTTTCCAGCATTATGAGAATCGTATTCTGATTCGTTATACTTTGGTAGACGGACATTCTGCCACCACACTTCGTTTCCGTCCATTCTTGGCTTTCCGTAGCGTTCGCCAGTTTACTCATGAGAATTCAACAGCTTCTCGTGACTATTCTGCTATAGACAACGGAATCAAGACTTGCATGTATGCTGGTTATCCTGACCTTTATATGCAGTTCTCTAAGAAGAACGAGTTTAAATTCTGCCCAGACTGGTATCGTGGAGTAGAATATCCAAAGGAGCAGGAGAGAGGTTATGCTTCTAATGAAGACCTCTATGTTCCAGGATATTTCGAAATGGGTATCAAGAAGGGCGAGACTATCGTCTTTTCTGCAGCTACTTCTGAAATCAAGACCAGTAGCTTGAAGAAACTTTTTGACACAGAGGTTGACGAGCGTTCGCCTCGCGACAACTTCTTCCATTGTCTGGTCAATGCTGCTCATCAGTTCCATCGTCGTGAGAAGAATGATGACCGCTATATCCTTGCCGGTTATCCATGGTTCAAGTGCCGTGCCCGTGATACGTTCATTTCTCTTCCTGGTCTTACGCTCTCTATTGAGGAGAACGATTACTTTGAATTGGTCATGAAGACTGCCATGCGCGGATACTATGAGTTTATGGAGGGCAAGCCTCTTACAGCTCATATTACTGAGATAGAGCAGCCTGACGTGCCACTTTGGGCAGTCTGGGCTTTGCAGCAGTATGCCAAGGAAACCTCTAAGGAAGAGTGCCATAAGAAGTATGGCCAGTTTATCAAGGACGTGATTCGTTTCATCCAGGACAACAAGCATCCTAACCTGGAATTGAAGGAGAACGGCTTGCTCTATACCAATGGAAGAGACAAGGCTGTTACCTGGATGAATTCTACCGCCAATGGACGTCCTGTGGTTCCTCGTACCGGATATATTGTTGAGTTTAATGCTCTGTGGTACAATGCATTGTGCTTCTGTGCTTCTTTGGCAGGGGCAGTAGGTGAGGAGGCTGACCAGCAGGAATTGCTGGCTCAGGCAGAGATTACCAAGAAGTCGTTTGTAGATACATTCCTCAATGAATATGGCTATCTTTACGATTATGTAGATGGTAACATGATGGATTGGAGTGTTCGTCCAAACATGATATTCCCAGTAGCCTTCGACTATTCACCATTGTCTCAGGACCAGAAGAAGAAGGTACTTGATATCTGTACCCGTGAACTCCTGACTCCTAAGGGATTGCGTTCTCTTTCTCCAAAGAGCGGTGGCTATAATCCTATCTATGTAGGACCTCAGACCCAGCGCGACCATGCTTACCATCAGGGTACAGCATGGCCATGGCTTTGCGGCTTCTATATGGAGGCGAGTCTGAAACTCTATAAGCGTACACGCTTGAGTTTCGTTGAGCGTCAGATGGTAGGTTTCGAAGACGAGATGTCTTATCATTGTCTCGGTACTATCAGTGAGCTCTTCGATGGCAACCCACCATTTGCAGGTCGAGGCGCCACATCTTTCGCCATGAATGTGGCAGAGATTCTCCGTGCGCTCGAATTACTAGAAAAGTATCAATATTAATATAAGGAGGACGCTATATGAAAGTATTAATGTTTGGATGGGAGTATCCTCCTCACGTATTTGGTGGCTTGGCTACTGCCAACTTTGGTATCTCTCAGGGCTTGCATGCCCAGGGTGATGTCGATATTACATTGTGTCTGCCTCATCCTTTCGGTGATGAGGACCGCAGTGCATGTAAATTTGTGGCTATGAACAGTGTGCCTATTGCTTGGCGTGATGTAAATCACGACTATGTACAGCAGCGCGTAGGCAACATTATGGATCCTGATGACTATTTCCGCTACCGTGACCACATCTATGCTGACTTTAATTATATGAACGTGAATGACCTCGGCTGTATGGACTTTGCCGGTGGTTATCCATCTAATCTCCACGACGAGATCAACAACTACAGTATCATTGCCGGAGTTGTTGCCCGTAGCGAAGAATTTGATATTATCCACGCCCACGACTGGTTGACATTCCCTGCTGGTATTCATGCCAAGCGAGTGAGTGGAAAGCCATTGTGCATTCACGTACATGCTACCGATTTCGACCGCAGCCGTGGTAAGGTGAACCCTACCGTATATTCTATCGAGAAAGACGGTATGGACAATGCCGACTGTATCATGTGTGTATCTGAGTTGACTCGTCAGACAGTTATTCATCAGTATCACCAGGATCCACGCAAGTGCTTCGCCATGCACAATGCCGTTTATCCATTGAAGCAGGAGTGGCAAGACATTCCACGTCCTAACCATAAGGGTAAGGAGAAGGTGGTAACCTTCCTGGGCCGTCTCACCATGCAGAAGGGTCCTGAGTATTTCGTAGAGGCAGCCAATATGGTATTGCACCGTACCCGCAACGTGCGTTTCTGCATGGCAGGTTCGGGTGATATGATGGACCAGATGATTTATCTGGCAGCAGAACGCGGCATTGCCGACCGTTTCCACTTCCCAGGCTTTATGCGTGGCAAGCAGGTATACGAATGTCTCAAGGATAGTGATGTCTATGTCATGCCATCAGTGAGTGAGCCTTTCGGTATCTCTCCTCTGGAGGCGATGCAGTGTGGCACACCTACTATCATCTCTAAGCAGAGTGGTTGTGGAGAAATCCTTACCAACTGTATCAAGGTTGACTACTGGGATATTCATGCCCTTGCCGATGCCATCTACAGCATCTGCCACAACGAGAGTCTGTTCGACTATCTCTCTGAGGAAGGCAAGAAGGAAGTTGACCAGATTACCTGGGAGAAAGTGGGAGCCCGCATCAAAGACCTCTATCTCAAGACTTTGGGGTGGAAGTAATTTTTAATGTTAAAGGGCTAATCATAAAGTTCAAAGTTCAAAATTTAAAGTTCAAAGTATGAAAACAATTTGTTTATATTTCGAGATACATCAGATTACCCATCTGAAACGCTACCGCTTCTTCGATATCGGTACCGATCATTACTACTATGATGATTATGAGAATGATCGTAGCATCAACGATATCGCTGAGCGTTCATATATGCCAGCCTTGAATGCCATTCAGGAGATGATTGAGAAGAATGGTAAATCTTTCAAGGTGGCTTTCTCACTCTCTGGTGTGGGTATGGAGCAGTTGGAACTCCACGCTCCTCAGGTGATGGAGAAACTGCAGGAGTTGAACAGCACTGGCTGCGTGGAATTCCTCGCAGAGCCTTATTCTCACGGTCTTGCTTCATTGGTTAATGAGGCTAGCTTCAAGGATGAGGTGAAGCGCCAGTGCACTAAGATCAAGGAATGTTTCGGCAAGGAGCCTACCGTACTCCGCAACTCTTCTCTCATCTATAGTGACGAGATTGGTGCTCAGGTAGCTGATATGGGCTTCATGGGTATGTTGACCGAGGGTGCTAAGCACGTATTGGGTTGGAAGTCTCCACACTATGTTTATCATTGTGCCATGAACCCAAAGTTGAAGCTTTTGCTTCGCGATGTTCGTCTGAGCGATGACATTTCTCTGCGTTTCAGTAACAGTGATTGGGAAGGTTATCCTCTCTTTGCAGACAACTACATGAATCAGATTGCTGCTTTCCCGGAAGAGGAGCAGGTTATCAATATCTTCATGGAGCTTTCTGCTTTGGGTATTGCCCAGCCTTTGTCTAGCAATATTCTCGAGTTCCTGAAGGCGCTTCCACAGTGTGCTAAGGACCGTGGTATTACCTTCTCTACTCCTACCGAGATTTTCCAGAAGATGAAGTCTGTAGGCGAAATCAACGTTCCTGATACATTGAGTTGGGTAGACGAGGAACGTGATGTCAGCTCATGGCTCGGTAACCCAATGCAGCGTGAGGCTTTCAACAAGCTCTATAGCGTAGCCGACCGTGTTCGCATAGCCAACGATCCTCGTATCAATCAGGACTGGGATTATCTCCAGGCTAGCAACAACTTCCGTTTCATGACTACCAAGCCAAGTAACGTAGGTCTGGACCGCGGTTTTTACTCTAGTCCTTTTGATGCTTTCACCAACTATATGAACATTCTTGGTGACTTCATCACTCGCGTCAACAACCTTTATCCTGCTGAGGTGGATAATGAGCAGCTCGAGAGTCTTCTCACTACCATCACCAACCAGGACGAGGAGATTGAGATGAGAGACAAGGAAATTACACGTCTTCAGGCTAAGATTGAGAAGATTGAGAAGGAAGTGGTAAAACTTCGTGGCGACAAGCCTGCTGCAGCCAAGAAGGCTCCTGCTGCCAAAAAGCCAGCTGCTGCTAAGAAAACAGCTGCCAAGAAGGACGAAGCTAAGCCAGAATAAAAACATTATTCTATTTAAAATAAGAAAAGCCCAGGGGATTATCCTCTGGGCTTTATTGTGGCTATTTTTCGAAATGTATCCAGTCGATGTCTAAGAAGGCGGCATCGTTCTTCTTGGCTGTGCGGGTATTGAAGAAACCTAGCTTGGCTCCAATCCATTTGCCTTCGCGCATAGTGAATGGATTGCCAATCTTGGTAAACTTCTTACCATCCAGACTGTAGCTCCATTCGGCAATGCCTTGAATCTGGTTAGCGATTCCCTCGCTGTGAACCTTTACACGGAGCCATACATCCAGAGTAGCGATGCGGGATGAAGGTATATCATCTATCGCATACTTCACGGTGTAAGGTTTAGGCAGCTTGCTGGTCTTGATGGCTACCTGCTTTACCACCTTCTCTTCCTTTCCTTTGTCAGCTTTTTCACAAGACACATATTGCAATACAACACCTTCTTCCTTGGTGTCTACAAACTTGAGGGCTGCATAATCCATTCCCTGCATAATCATACCTGCGCTTTCGCCCAACACCTTATCTTTCTCCTTGTAAGCCTCGGTGCGGTTAGGAATGAACTTTACCTTGGCTGTGGCTGTAAAGTTCTCGGTAGGAACCTTCTGGAGCAGGAGATTAGGAAGGTCGTAAAGATTTTTGGCGTCTTCAATCTGCTCAACACCATATAGACGCAACTTTGATTTCTTGGCATCGCAGAAATACCAGTAGTGGCTGTAAGGACCGTTCCACTGCCATTGCAGACCGAGGTCTATGCTGTTGAAATCATCCGATTCCTTAGGCTGGAAGTTTCCGCTTGATGGCAAGTTGGGCTTCTTCCATTGCTGAACTGGATCTCCGCATCCGTCACCGTCCTTGTCGTCTCCGATAACCAGCCAGTCGTTTACCCATTTGGCAGGCTGCAGATGAACCACACGACCATAGGCATGCTTATCCTGGAAGTGGAGGAACCAGTCTTCACCGTTCTGTGTATCTACCCAAGCACCTTGGTGAGGGCCGTTCACCTTCTTGTTCTTTCCCTGAGCCATACCAACATACTCCTCGTAAGGACCGTATGGATTCTTGGAACGCAGTTCTACCTGCCAGCCATACTTCACTCCGCCCGCAGGGCTCATGATGTAATAATAGCCGTTGCGCTTGTAGAATTTGGTGCCCTCAATGGTAGGTTGGTCTTCATGGCCGTCATATACGATGCGTGAAGGACCGATAACCTTGGTGCCGTCTGGTGACATTGGAGCTACGAATAACACCGACTTGATACCGGCTCTGGAACCGGCGCATCCATGTGAAAGATAAGCCTTGCCGTCTTCATCCCAGAGAGGGCAGCAGTCGATAAGACCTTTTCCCTTCATCACCCAGGTGATAGGCTCCCAAGGACCGCGTGGATCTTGTGTCTTGGTCATGAAGAGTCCCTGGTCTGGATCACCGCAGTAGATATAGAACCATCCGTCATGGTAGCGGATGGATGGTGCCCATACGTAGTTACCATGCTGAACCTTCTTGCGCCAATCCAAGTCTGTGCCCTGATACTCTGGCAATACAGGATAGTCGTCGAGCAGTGCCGCACCGATAATCTCCCAGTTTACCAGGTCGGTGCTGTGCAGAATCTGCAAGCCAGGGAAACACTGGAAAGAAGAGGAAGTCATATAGTAGTCATTGCCCACACGGCATACGTCAGGGTCTGAGTAGTCGGCGTCAATTACCGGGTTGCGATACATTCCGTTCTTCAGGTTCGGATTCCATGTCTTGGATACTGCTTTCTGGGCATTCACGCTCAGTGCAGAGAGCGGAGAACTCAATGCGATGGTGGCGAGAATGCACAGGAGTGAATGATATTTTATTTTCATTGTTACCGATGTTTAAATGAATTATTTAGCTACGTATTTCTTGTTGTTGTAGATATAGATACCTTTTTTGAGACCTTGCAGGTCTTCTGTCTTGGCATTGAGCTTTACCATGCGACCGCTGAGGTCGTAAATGTTGTTATTGTTTACCTTGGCGGTTAAAACAACATTGTTGATACCGGAACTAGTTACCTTTACACCTTTCAGAGTGATAACCCAAGCGGCTTGTGCATCTTGTGGTGTGAAGGTAAGAGCGCCTGTAGCTGGAGTGTCTAGAGTAATATCAAACATTGTGCTCGTATCCGTTTGGGTTGTACGGCTAGGGAACACATATTTATCGCTGGCAAAGGTTGTTCCGTTCAGTTCGCCGAGATAGCAGGTCTTGTTGTTTTCATTGGCATATCCTGCAAATGTAGCCGATGTAATGGTAATATTCTCGGGCAGGTTGATGGTAAACTGTACGCCCTTGCTGTACTTGATGGTATTGTTTTTAGCTGTAGCGTAACCTTTGCTGCTCTCTATGCTGCAACCGTTATTGAACGTCCATGGTGATGGATCTGCGGTTGAAGAAGTGCTGGTTGATGCATCCAGAATATAGCTTATTTCTGTTGTCTCACCTGGGTTTGGAGTGGGATTTGGATTTGTACCTGTCCCTGTAGCATCACACTGGTCGTCTACTGTAGAATCGAACTGGCGAATCCAGAGTTTGCCAGACTGGCATGTAATTTTAGAGTTGTTCTTGAATACGAGATTATCTACGAAACGGATATCGATACCTGTCTTTGCCGAAATCTGCACATTGTCGAGTGTTACATTCTTGATATGACTCTCAGGACGGCCAATCAGGAAGATGGCTTTGCCATCGCAAACATCTGTTGTCTTCACGTTCTGAAGCAGGATACCATTGTATGTTGGGGATGTGCTATCCAAAACTCTTGCATTTGCCTTATCTACGGCAGGATCGCTGTTGTAGTTCTTGTCGTAGTAGCAGTCGATTGAGAATGGGTTCTTCACCTTGGTCATGGTGAAGTTGGTGAACTTCCAGTCCTCCTCGCCACCGCCACGAAGCGTACCGTCACTGTTGATACCCGTTTTCATGCGGATACCGGCAGTTGTACCATTCATGGTGATGTTGTCGAACCATACATGCTTGATGTTCTTGGTGTAGCTACCGATAGAAGCACCATGTCCTGTACCGAACTTGCAGTTCCAGACATGGATGTACTGTGCATCATTGTCGCAAACCACGTTATCATCACCTGTACTGATGTTGCAGTTATAGATGTTCATGTGATGACCCCAGATGGAGATACCGTCTGTGTTATGAGAAGGCTGCTCTGTCTTGGTTTCAGAAGAAGGGTTATAGATGGTTACATCATGTATGGTGCCATTGTTTGCACCATTGCTGTTACTCAAGGTGATGTTGACACCCGGAGTATTCTGAACCTTGAGATTGCGAATCAGGAATCGGCTGCCTTTCTCGAAGCGGATCATGGCTCCGGGATTGAATGTCTCCTTATTGTCGCGAGCCTTCCACCAGCGGGTTCCCTGTCCATCAATGATGGAAGTCTCATTTTCACCCTCTATGACAATGTCGCTTTGGTTTCTGTTCTTGCAACCGATAAAGATCGTTTTGTTGTTAGGCGCCTTGCCATATTCCACGAGCTTCAAGGTGGCTCCAGCGCAAAGGTGGAGTACAGTCTTTGACTTGATGCTGAGCACCTCAGTAGTGCTTGTCATCTGGTCTTTACTTCCAAACATCCAGGTACCCGCAGGTATTACGACCATACCGCCAGTTGAAGGAACTGCATCAAGAGCTTTCTGGATAGCCTTGGTATTATCTGCAGCAGATGTAGAGGCGCCATAATCCTTGATGTTAAACGTATTTGCCGAAGTGATAGCAGGCAACTGAGGCAAGTTGACTGCAGTCCAACCCACAGGGGTGTTCTGTGCGTTCTGCTCAGCAGTGATGCCGGCAAAAGTTTGTGCCTTAGCAAAGAAAGGCACAGCCATGAGTGCTGCGAGCACGATGGTTTTGATCATTTTTCTATTCATATTTTTTAGGCTTAATTTCTTTTTGGCAAAGTTACTACTTTTCTTTCAATAACTTATACTATCTGTGTATAAAAAACACGAAAACGATTACGCAATTCATCAGCCTTATCTTTATGAATCATGATTGGAAACAAAAAAGTGCAATACCCGCACCGGGCATTGCACTTTAATATAATTGATAGTAGGATTACTTCCACTTAGAAGCACCTGCTTCACTGTCAAGACTTGCGTTGAACTTGAATTCACCATTTGCTGGAGCAGTCCAAAGTTCAGTCTCAGACCCCTTGAAGTCGATAAGACCTTCAATACCATATGTAACAGCGTCTGCACCTATTGGTGTGTAAGCAAAGTTAGTCTTGTATGAACCTGCAACAGAAAGCACTGTGCTTGCACCATTCAGAAGAACACTTCCCTTAGCGCCTGGTGTGTAAAGCTGAAGTTTTGCTCCTGCACTTCCGTCTGTAGCCATAGAAGGACCAAAGATGCTGTTGGTGATGTTCAAGTTTGCTGCATTTGTAGCAAAACGGAACAATGGTGTGTTAGCATTTGCTGTAGTCTCCATTGGAGCATAGCAGAATGTACAGTTGTTTACATTTACAGTAGGAGCCTGGGCAGTCTTACGTAAGTCGCAAAGCATAATAATGTTTGTAATAGTACAATCATCGAATGTTACGTTGCGGAAATCTCCACCCTTATCTGCGATAGTTACAACACCCTGATCACCGACACCATCAATTGTACAACCCTTGAAGGTAACGTTCAGGAAGTTGTCGTTGTTCTTCTGACCTCTTACTACACCACGGAAACCGCGGATGTAGCAATCGTTGAAGATGAGTTCACTGATGGTAGAACCAGTACCGCTGACATTGATAACCTGACGGCCACCGAAGCCCTTATCTTTACCAGCGAGGAATGCATCCTTATCAGCTTGCTTATCGCTAATCATATCGATGCTTTCGAACTTCACCTTATCGATATTAACACCCTTCTTGACGTTCATACCACCAGAGAAGGTGAACTGAGCGTTGCCACCCAATGTCATACCGGTAATGAAGGTGATATTGCGGTCGAGACTGATAGAGTTGTTGATCTTGTATTCCTGTTCACCACGGAGGATGATAGTCATACCGTCCTTAACCATATTCCAGAATTCTGCAGTCTTCAATGTATCCTTAGCTTCCTTAGCATCCCAGTTGCGGGTATCCAACCACATGCCTTCTCCATACTTCTCGTCGAAGTTGACGCTAGCCTTGGTTGTAGCTGTTGTTTTACCTGCATAGGTAGTATTATTGAAGTCAGAAGAACTGTCGTATGTCTTGAATGTGTATGATGTTTCTGGCTGCAAGCCATAAACATCTACATATCCCTGAGCATATTCGGCATCGCTAACTTTAACAGAGATTGTATCATGGTTTTCTGCTTCTTCAGCAGGGCAAGCCATTACATACTTGATTTTCTGGCCACCTTCAGCCCAGGATACACGAGCAGCGTTATCAATAGCCTTGGCACCAGAAACCTTTGTTGGGTAGTTGATGCTCTGAGCCTTTACCTCATAATACTCAGATTCCTTGTTGTTGCCAATACACTTGATTCTTACACCATACTTCTCGTCCCATCCTAAGTCATCGAAAGTATAGGTATCATCCTCTGTTGTGGCTTTCTTGATTACTTTCAGGTGATTTGTGCCATCCTCATCTGTAGATGTCACAAGACCCAATTCCAACTCATAACTGGTGGCACCTTGAATCTTATCCCATTCTACCTTCAAGGTATTTGAGTTGACAGTTGCGCTTGCAATTGGACGGAACAAACGAGGTGCATCGCCCAAGTTGTCATCGTCGCTACAGCTTACCATTGTGGTACTAACTGTAGCAGCGAAAAGCATAGACAATATATATTTATTGTATTTCATAATTACTTACTTTTATTTGTTATGGACTACATAACCCGATTTACTTGTTGCGAATAGCATAACCTTCGTTAGACAATACACCGTTTGAAGAAGCAATGTTGTCCTTAGGGATAGGCAAGATATATGGAGTTACCTTTTTGCGGAGAGGCTCCATGTCTTCTGCACCTGTTGTCACAACTCCGTCTGTCAAACCAAACCATGAGTATAAGAAAGCCTCATTCATGACACCCTTCTTGATTGTGTTGCCATCTGCGTCGGTTCCATACTTTGTGTTTGTTGTTGGATCAGTATCACTGACAGACATGTATGTATCCAAGAACTTGATATATTTCAAACCATCGAAAGAAGCTCCCGCGGTCTTGATGTCATCATCTGCAAGTGTTGTTGCCTCTTTGTATGGGCTTGCACTATTATCACGATAAGTGAAATAGTTGTTCTCGAACTGAATCTCGCCATTTACATAGTTGTAGTAGAGGCGTGGTGCGATGCCCATATCAACAATTTCTTTAGTCTTGTCGTAGACGAATTCACCACCCTCCAGACGGAGCTGGTTATAGTTCATAGTTACGTCACGAACCCACTCCAGAGTATTAACGATGGCATCTGAGTAGTAGTTCCAACGAACGAGGTCGAACTTGCGGATGCACTCGCCACCAAACTCCCAAGCACGTTCGTTGATGATAGCTTTCTTGAAAGAGTCGTGATCGTTGAGATTATCAACATATTCATTCACCATCTCGTTCTTGTTGGTTGCATTTGCAAAGGCACGGTTACGAACTCGCTTCAACATCTCCTTTGCTTCAGCAGTAGGACCATTGTTGATTTCGTTATCAGCTTCAGCGAGGAGTAACAATACGTCAGCATATCGCAGGATAGGGAAGTTGATACCAGTACCCTTAGATTCAACGTTGTTGACACTCAAATCCATGCGGCACCATTTAGCTGGCTGGATGTTGACGCCATCCACTGCTGCCTGCTTGTTGTCGTACAACCAACGGTAGTTAGCACATGTAGCCTTCAGACGCTGGTCTTGTGCATTGAATGAGCATGCATAGCTTGGAGTCAGGTTGGTATAAGTAGTACCAGCACCCTTAGAACTTGAAACTACGCTCAAGCCAAGACACCAACCGATGTCACCACCTGAGTTTGGAACATAACCCATCTCGAACAATACATCACCATTAGCTGGGTTGCAGCCGTTGATTTCATTATCAAAAATCTGCTTGAAGTTGTTGTTGAGCTGACGGTCCTTCAAGGAAATCAACTTCTTGGCATAAGCCTTAGCAACCTTGTAGTAATCGTCTGCAGAAGTAGCTGTAGCCTCGTTACCATTCTCATCTACATAATGTACAGTATATTCATCGCCTGTACCTGTGCTGCGGGCCATTGTACCATTAGCCTGCATAGAGTAACCTGCACGGAACATAGCCAACTTGGTAATGAAACCGAGAGCGAACTCACGGTTCATACGCTCTACTGTAGCTTTGCTGCTCCACTGCATCTCACCCTCATTGTTGATGAGGTCCTGAATCAAGTGAGTATAGATGATGTTCTTGTCTGTACGTGGATCATTATGCATATCGTCCTTAGATGTAGGAGTTGTAGCAAATGGCACGTCACCCCAGAAGTTACACATCAGGAAATACCAGTATGCACGAAGACAGATAGCCTCACCATGAAGCTGCTTCATGTCAGCATCTCCGTTCTTGTAAGCATCGCTTGCCTCAATACCTTCGATACACTGGTTGGCGAAATCAATGGCTTTCTGGGTGTTGTTCCAGCAGTTCTTGATATCACCGAAGTATGATGGGTTCAGTGCCCAGATACCACGACGGGTAGTCTCAGAAGCTTGAGCCTTCTTGACGAAACCGATCTCTACGTCGGTATTCTGCATCCAGTTGGTGCTCATACGTGATGTATAAGTATCCTCGCAGAAGTAGGCATATACATGGTCTACCATCTTGCGGGCATCAGTTGCGTTTGAACACAGGTAGTTCAAATTGTCTGTAGACAAAGTCTCTGTGTCCAATAAGTCACTACAAGAGTTAAAACTTGCTCCTGCAATGAACATTGATATATATAGAAATATACGTTTCATAATTTGTATCTTGTTTTCTATTAGAATGAAATGTTTACACCTGCTGTCCAAGAGAATGACTTAGGATATGATGAGAAGTCGGCACCTGGAGTCAAACCGCTGGTCTTGCTGCCACGGATTGATGAGTTAACCTCTGGGTCATAACCTGAGTAGTTGGTCAAGCAGAACAAGTTTGTCAATGTGCAGTACATGCGCAGTGAGTTGCAAGCGAACTTCTTGGTCCACTCCTTAGGGAATGTGAAACCTACTGTCAAGTTCTGCAAACGAAGAAATGAACCATCCTCAACAGCCCATGATGAAGGTACAGGGTTGTTATCTGACAAAGTTGCTGCGCTCCAAATAGAAGCATTTGCATTCATATTCTTCAATGTCTCGTAATCTGTTACGATTTCACCTGTAGCCTGATCCATGTAAGTCCATGCCTTACCGCCCAAAGTTACAGGAGTCATTTCCTGACGGAGACTTGCGTATGTATTACGGTATGACTGTGATGTAACCATCTTGTCGAGGTTGTAAACGTCATTACCTACTACGAAGTTGAAGTTGGCAGTCAGGTCAAACCACTTGTATGTGGCGTTGAGGCCGAAACCACCCTGGAACTTAGGCTGGGTTTTACCGATGATGGTGCGGTCTGACTCTGAAATCTTCTTGTCACCATCAAGGTCTCTTACCTTCATTGCACCTGGACGGAGACCTGCCTTAGAACCTGCAGTAATGAATGAACCATCTACTACATCTTCCTTCAGGATATAGTTACCGCTCTTGTCAAATACGAACTGAGTCTTGCCGTTCTCATCGGTTGTGGTCTGGAAGTCATCAACAGTGTAGAAACCGTCGCAAACGAAACCATATACCAATCCGAGAGGCTGACCTACAACAACTCGGTAGTCGTCGTAACCGCGCATGTCGGTAGAGAAGGCACCAGAGTTGTAAGACTGGTAAGTCTGACCACCAGCCAACTTGTCAACCTTGTTCTTATTGAAACCAACGTTGAAGTTGAAGTTCAAAGAGTAATCCTTCTTGCGGAGGATAGCTGCATTCAAGTTCAACTCAACACCACGGTTAGATGTCTGACCGATGTTCTGCTGCATAGAAGTATAGCCGATTGCTGTTACAGGAGCATCGAGGAGCAGGTCCTTTGTGGTGTTCCAGTAGTAATCCAAGCTACCTGAGATACGCTCATCGAAGAAACCAAAGTCCAAACCAACGTTACGTGTAATGGTGGTTTCCCACTTCAATTCTGGGTTAGCCAACTGAGAATTGTTCAATGTATAGTGAGGGTTCTGCTGGTTACCTGCACCATAATATTTTCCACTACCATAAGCCTTGTAAGTTGTCTCATACATGGAAGAGCTGATACGGTTGTTACCTGCTGTACCGTAAGAGAAACGGAGTTTCAGGTTAGACAACCAGTCCTTTGTATTTATCATCCAAGGCTCCTCTGCGATACGCCAACCCAATGCGGCAGCAGGGAAGTAGCCCCAACGGTTGTCCTTCACGAACTTAGAAGAACCATCGGCACGCATAGTGAATGTCAGCAAATAGCGGTCTGCATAAGAGTAGTTCAAACGACCGAAGAAAGAAAGAGTACGATCTTCCTGACCCAATGAAGAGTTGATGGTACGGGAACCTGTTGCACCTGAGTTTGATGCAAGACTTGCAAACATCTTCTCTGGAGCAATATCCTTCTGGAAGTATTTAGCGATAACGCTGAGGCTCTCATTGTTTGTTGCTACATACTCCTGGCCAATCATGGCGTTCAGATTGTGTACCTTGTTAAATGTCTTGTTGTAAGTCAAGGTATGGGTCAGACGGAGCTTCCAGGTATCTTTCTTGGTCCATTCACCCATAGGAAGGCTACCGCCATCCTTTACAGCCTTGTCACTCAAAGCAGCATAATAATCTTTCTGCTGGAAGAAGGTGTAGTCGTAACCAGCCTCTGCACGATATGTAAAGTTCTTGAGGAACTTCCATGTAATGGCACCATTATAGTTGTAACGGCGTTCATTCTTTCTTCTCCAGTAGTCATTTACCTTATCCTGCAAACTGCGGGTAATAGAGATGTACTCATCATACTCATCGTCTGGAAGAGTTGAAGGATCGATGTCAAGCTGATCGTAGAGACCATTAACAGGACCCTTGGTAATAGCCTCATAAGAACGGATCTTATAAGTACCACCACCTGTACCAACACCCTTGGTTGTAACATCAGCCAGACGCATACCGAAGTCGAGCTTCAAGTTCTTGCAAATCTCATGATTCAACTTGAAGTTTACATTGAAACGGTCGTAACCGTTGGTCTTCATCAAACTGTTGTCGTTGGTGTAAGTACCGCTGAGGTTGAACTTAGTCTTTTCAGAACCACCGCTAACACTTACGTTGTGAGACTGTGAGAGATCGTGATTGCCGAACATCTCGTTCTGCCAGTCATGCCCCTGCTGATACTGATACAAGTCGAGGTCTCCGAAAGAACCGAAACGCTTTTCGAAGCTACTGATATCAGATGTACCGCGGAGAGCAGCACGTTCATAGTTGTACATAACGTACTGATAAGGAGTCATGGTGTCAAGAGTCTTGGCGATGCTCTTGCCCTGAACGTAGCCATTGTAAGAAACAACTGTCTTACCAGACTTAGCGCCCTTGGTAGTAACTAGGATTACACCATTTGCACCCTGAGAACCATAGATAGCTGTTGAAGCAGCATCCTTCAATACGGTAATGTCCTCAATGTCAGAAGGAGCAATGTCACCGATGCTGGATACTGGGAATCCGTCTATGATGTAGAGAGGAGAGTTGTCGCCAGTGATAGAACCACCACCACGCACCTTGATGATCATTTCTGCATCAGGTGAACCGTCGGTAGTTGTAATCTGCACACCAGGCAACTTACCTGTCAAAGCTTCTGCTGCATTTGTAACAGGAACCTTGGTCAGGTCTTCACCCTTTACAGTAGCAACGGCACCTGTCAGATCCTTCTTTTTAACTGTACCGTAACCGATGACAACGACATCGTTGAGGGAGTTAGCTTCGTCCTCGAGCTTTACTGAAATGGTTGTTTTACCTGCAACATTAATTTCCTTTGCTTTCATACCGATGTATGAAATCTTCAGTTTCTTACTGCTGCCTTTCAAGTTTACTGTGAAGTTACCGTCAATGTCGGTCACGCCACCATTGCCAGCTACACCTACCTCCATGACAGATGCGCCTATGATTGGCTCGCCCGTATTGTCAGTAACAACTCCTTTTACCGTTTGCGCAGAGACGCTTGTTACCATGAACATGAGCGCACCTGCAAGCGCAATCTTCTTTCTGTTATAATTACCAGACATACACTTATAGGTTAGATTATACTATTATAAAAATTTGTTTTCTTACTCTCGATTTATACGTTTAAGTAGACAAAAAGCCCTGTGCAAAAATTACGCATTTATAGCGCTATTTTATGCACAGTCTGTTTTTCCGCCTGCAAATATAGGTAAAAAAAATGAATTACGTTCAAGATTCACGTGAAAATAATACGTAAACGTTTGCTTAAAGATTGTTTTTAACATACCTTCCCCTAAAGGTAACTGCTCAGAACCCCTATGTGCATAACTTCATTAACTTCTGAAAGAGGCTCTTTCCACTTATTGCCTAACTATGGCACAATATTGCCCTCTACTGGGGCAACTTTTTGCCATTGCCGGGCACAAAATAATGCGTCGGGAGAAAAATTTCGGTAGGCCTTCCATCGCCATTCGGAATATGCTTTTCGGCTGCTGGAAGCGTGGTTTTGCACGTGAAAAACCTTATTCTCAATTTTACCCTTCACCTTTCACCTTTTCGCCGGTAACCCCGATAAACACTGGGGGCATGAGAGGTGAAGGGTGTTTTTGAATGTAGCTTTCTATCCACCGCTCCCTGAATTATCTATCCAGTCTTCTCAACTCTGGATGCTAGAAAACTTTTATGTCTCACAATACGGGGTTAGCCGAAGGCTTACACTGAGTTGTTACGAAACGGAAAAGAGAGTGTGCCATAAATTCTTGACGCACTATCTTGTTGTTGATATATTACTGAAATATTATTGGAAAAGACAGTATAAGTTTTTGAGTTAATCAGCTTCTTCGGCCGCACAACAGCTGTTGTGCGCTTGCATATCAGCTGATATGCGCTTGCACAACAGGTGATGTGCATGTGGTAGTCAACTGTTGTGCGCTAACTGTTTTCTAGACTTATGAATCGCCCGTGTTCAGTATTCGTTTACTGTAACACGGGCGTTATTTTTTTTCGTTCTTCCTTTCGGACAATATACAAAGCTTTTATTTGTTCAATCCCTGCTGTTCCATTTCCAGGCTAGCCCAGATGAAAGGACCAACGCCCTTGGCATCGTTGTCGCGGATAGGCTCGCTCATGTAGTAGTTGAAGCTGCCATCGCGCTTGAAGTTTGGCTTCTTGACGTACGGACCAGGACCAGGGCCGAGACCACTTACTGAACAGCACTTGGTAAGACTGATGGTCTTGTCTGGGTTCACCTTGATGAACTGGTTCAGGATTCCGTTGTAAGCCTTTACACCGGCATCACGGTATTTCTCTGAGAGGTATCCCTTGCGGTAACCCTTGAGCAATACATAGGCAAACATGCTTGAAGCTGTACTCTCCAGATAGTTGCGAGGATCCTTGACGTCCATCACGTCATACCATACGCCTGTAGCCTTATCCTGGTATTTCACTACGCTAGCCATCGCCTTGTTCAAGAGCTTGATAACCTCATCGCGGCGAGCGTAATTCTCAGGCATTGCATCGAGACATTCGGTCATTGCCATAACATACCATCCCAAGGCTCTAGCCCAGGTATGCTGGCTCTTACCGTTCTCCTTGTCTGCCCAGAACTGCTCGTGAGTCTCATCCCAGGCATGCTTCCAGAGCTGGGTCTTCTCGTCGTAGGTGCGGAGGTCGGTCTTGATCATCTGGTCTACCGCATCGTTCAGATACTTCTCTGCCTTCTTGGGCTTCATGGTCTGTACGGCATAGTTGCAGTAGAAAGGCAAGCCCATGAAGATACCGTCGAGCCAAACCTGGTTGGCGTAGATAGCCTTGTGCCAGTAAACGCCTTCCTTGGTCCGAGGCTGGTTGACAAGCTGTTTGAAGAGAGTCTTCAAAGCTTTCTCAGTGCCCTTGGTAGGAGCAATGTTGTGCATACGGAGGATAAACTTGGCTGTTCGAACATTGTCGAGGTTGAAATCCTCATACTTGTAGCCGGTAATATTACCCTTTTCATCAATCATGGTCTTAGGATATTCCTTCAGATATTCGAGGATAGACTCATTGCCTTCCTTGTATGCTTCGTAAGTATCGAGCATACCTTCCATTTCGATGCCCATTACATAACTCCACTTTGGTTTCTTGCTGAAATCAAGGAGATAAGAATGAGGAACGCGCTTCATCTCGCTGTGGGTAAGCCACTCTGAATAGTTCTTGTATGGCTGCTCTCCTGCGTTGAGAACAAGAGAACCGTTGATGTAGAGGTTGTCGAACTTCACGTTGCGGGTCTTGCCTGTAATCTTGACTGGCTGCTTCTGTACACCGTCGAACTTACAGTTCTTGATGTTGATGTCGTAAACATTCTCTATAGCGTCACGGCCAATGATGAGAACACCATAGTTGCTCTTCTGGCAGGTAACGTCTTCTACATTCACATTGCGAACGGTTGGTTCGAAACCACGGTAGCAAACTTCCTTAGACTCGTAATCGAGGTTGATTTTTACTACAGCTTCGCCACACTGACCTACCTTGATACGGCGCATGTTGATGTTCTGAATCAGTCCGCCACGGCAATTATTGGTCTTGATGCGGAGGATACGGTCCAGATGCGGAGAGTCCATCTCGCAGTCTTCAGCGTAGACATTCTCGCATCCGCCGGAAATCTCAGAGCCGATAACCACACCTCCGTGACCATCTTCCATCTTGCAGTTGCGGATGATGATGTTCTTGGAAGGCTGGTTCCAGAGACGACCGTCATTGTTGCGACCGCTCTTGATGGCGATGCAGTCATCACCAGTATGGAAGATACAGTTCTGGATGAGAACATTCTCGCATGCCTCAGGGTCGCAGCCGTCACCGTTAGGACCTTCGTTCCAGATGTAAACCCCATCTACGGTAATGTTCTTGCAGAGGAGAGGGTGGATAACCCAGAAAGGAGAGTTGATCATCTTGACATCCTTGATGAGGATGCGCTCGCTTCGAACGAAGTTGATGAGCTGAGGACGGAGCCCCTGACCCATACCGAACTTTCTTTCATCAAAGGCCACGCCGTCTTCAGCCTGCTTCAGCAGTTTGGAGCGTGAACCCAACTTCTGGCTTTCGGTGGTTACTCCAGCCTTGAATCCGAAGCGTGGATTTCCGTTCCACTGCCACCATGTGTCGTTGTTGCCGCCACCATCGATGGTACCTTTACCTGTAATGGCGATGTCTTTAGCCTGGTAAGCATAGATGCATGGAGAGTAGTTCCAGCAAGCCAAGCCTTCCCAAGAAGTGCGAACCAATGGATAGAGCTTTGGCTCGAAGGCAAAGCGGAGTGTAGCACCCTCTTTGATAACGAGATTGACTCCCGATTTCAATTCGATGGCTCCAGTGTTCCATGTTCCAGCAGGAATCACCACCTTGCCGCCTTTCTTGGATGCAAGTGAGATGGCACGGTTGATTGCCTTCTGGTTCTGTGCAGCAGAAGCCGTTGTCTTAGCGCCATACGATGTAATGGCGTAAACTTTTTCACTCAATTTTGGCTGTTGGATGCTCTGCTCAATACGCTTGTATTCTTCATCGTCCCATCCAGCTGCATAGGAACAGACAGGAACGAGTAAAGCCACCAACAAAGATTTCAGTAATTTGATCATTGTTTGCTTTTAGATTAAATTAATACTGTGTAAAGTAGTTTATATCACCTTGCAAAGATACATAATTTATTTATATAAACGAGTGTTCTGTATGTTAAAAAAGTGTTTTTTATGAAAAATAACCGGTTTTTCTTTGTTAAATAAAAATTAATTGCTACCTTTGTAGCGATAATTAACATTTATAATACAATAAATAAGGAGATAGCCTATAGATTGGACATTTACTTAATACAAAATAATTAAGAAAATGAGAATACTCGAAGAAATGACAGATGAGGAGTTGGCTTTGGCTTATGTCGAAGGCAACAACAAGGCTTTTGACCTTTTGCTTTCACGCAATGAGGTGAAGCTTTTCTCATATATTATGTTTGTGGTACATGATGAGCAATTGGCAAACGATATCTTTCAGGAAACATTTGTCAAGGCCATCGTCAAGTTGCAGAACCGTTTGTATTCCACAAGCGGTAAGTTCAGCTCTTGGCTCATGCGTATCGCTCATAATGTAATCATTGACGGCTATCGTGAACAGGGTCATTTCCGTATGATAGATCAGGGTGAGAACAACGACTTGTCCAGCCTTCGCGGTGATTCTATCCTTGATAGTTTTGCTGAGCGCGAAATGATTAGAAACCAGGTGTTGGATGATGTTCAGAAACTCATGATGTATCTGCCTGCCAATCAGCGTGAAGTGGTCTATATGCGATATTATCAGCAAATGTCTTTCAAGGAAATTGCCGAAACAACCAATGTCAGTATCAATACCAGTCTGGGCAGAATGCGCTATGCGCTCCTTAACCTGCGTCGTATGGCTAAGGAGCACCATATCTGCTTGCAGCTGGATTAGTCGTCCAGCTGTTTCAGTTCTTTCATTTCATGGATGATGGAGCATGGGTCTGTACTCTTGAATACATAACTTCCGCTCACCAGAACGTTGACTCCGGCTTTTACGAGTCGTGGAGCCGTTTCTGCTTGTACGCCACCGTCTACCTCTATGAGGGCATGGCTTCCGCATTCCTTGATCAGCTTGCGGAGGCGCTGAACCTTCTTGATGGTGTTTTCGATAAACTTCTGTCCTCCGAAGCCCGGGTTCACACTCATCAGAAGTACCATGTCTACATCACAGATGATATCTTCCAATACGCTTACGGGTGTGGAAGGATTCAGTGTGACACCCGCTTTCATTCCTGCAGCATGAATCTGCTGGATGGTACGGTGCAGGTGGGTGCAAGCCTCATAGTGAACGTTCATCATCATTGCGCCCGTCTTGGCAGTCTGTTCGATATACTGTTCCGGGTGAACAATCATGAAGTGAACATCCAGTGGTTTGGTGCAGACTTTGGCTACAGCTTCAAGGACAGGGAATCCGAAGGAAATGTTTGGTACGAAGACACCGTCCATAATGTCCATATGGAGCCAGTCTGCTTCACTCTTGTTGATCATTTCTACATCGCTCTTCAAGTCAATGAAATTGGCAGAGAGGATTGAAGGTGATATTATTGTTTTCATCTTTATTGAGATTGATGTTTTATGACCCTTGGGTCGTTTGAATTCTAGTTGACATAATACGCCTGCTGGGATTCATCTTTATCGAATGCCCGATAGGTGTATGCCAGCTTCTTGATGAAATAGATAGTCTTGGCAGACGGTCTCTTTTTTTCCGAAGTAAATAAATGCTTCATAGGCGTATTATTAAATGATTATTCTATTCTTAATTAATAACGATGTGCGTTTGGCTTTATTATATTTCCATGCATTTTTTTTCTCTATTTTTTTCTTTTGCCTGCCTATTCGGTGCATTTTCTTCTATATATAATAAGGTATATGAAAACTTTTTATGTTGAAATGTGTATGAAAACTAACTTTTTTCTGTTAAATACCTAAATTTTCTGATAAATAATTTGTTATTTAAAAGAAAAAGTGTACTTTTGCAAACGAATAGTTATAGTGACTATGATAATAAAGTAAAAAAAATAAAATACAATACAATTATGATGAATTCATTCGTATCTTCAGCATGGTGGTGGCGTAACTCAAGATTTAAAAAGTCGTGAGTCGCGAACCCGTGTATGGATATGAATCCTAAGATACTAAGGGCCTGCCGTAACTTACGACAGGTCCTTTTTCTATATTCTAAAGTACTGTATCGTATTTTTCAGATAGTGAGTATTAATATAAAATAGATAAACAGATAGGAGATAATGATTATGGAAATGAAGAATATCTTGAACAGAATGTTGAATCATGAAGAGTTGACTCGTGAGGAAACCAAGGATATTATCATCGGTATTACAAAGAGCGAGTTTCCTGAGGAACAGATTACCGCTTTGCTTACTGGTTTGCAGATGCGTGGCGTTACGGTGGATGAGTTGCTCGGCTTCCGTGATGGTATTTTGGCTACTGGTGTACCTGCCGTCCTGGATTGCGACCGCTATATTGATGTTGTAGGTACAGGTGGCGACCGAAAGAATACTTTCAATATCTCAACCACTTCCTGCTTTGTGATTGCCGGTGCCGGTTATAAGGTGGCTAAGCATGGCAACTATGCAGCAACTTCCGTGAGTGGAGCTTCTAACGTGATCAAGAATCACGGTGTGCAGTTTACTGACGATATGGACAAGTTGAACCGCAGCATCAATGAGGCGGGTATTGTTTATCTCCATGCTCAGCTTTTTGCCAAGGCAATGAAGTTTGTGGGTCCTATCCGCAAGTCTTTGCAGTTCCCTACGGTGTTCAATCTCCTGGGTCCTTTGGTTAATCCTAGTCAGCCTAAATGTCAGCTCCTGGGTGTTGCCAATCTGGATCAGATGCGCCTTTACAATCAGGTTTTTCAGAAGATAGGTATTGATTTCGGAATCGTGAACAGCATTGACGGTTATGATGAGATTTCATTGACCAGCGATTTCAAGGTAACCACCAATAACTATGAAAAGATTTTCAAGCCACAGGATCTCGGTTTTGATTTGGCTAAACCGGAAGAGGTAAGAGGTGGAGCTACTGAGGAAGAAGCTAAGGATATCTTCGATGCAGTACTAGAAAACCGTGCGCTTCCTGCTCAGAAGAACATCGTTCTGGCTAATGCTGCCTTTGGAATCCAGGTGATGGAGAAGGGACTGAAGAGCATCGAGGAATGCGTGGAGATAGCTAGAGAAAGCATCGACTCCGGTAAGGCGCTAGCTACATTCAAGAAGTTCGTGGAGCTGAATAGAGACTAAAAACTGGGGGAAAATCCGGTGGAATCGGATTCAACGGTGGCCCAGAGGGCGACTTGATTCCTGTTTCTGTTTTTCAGGGAGGATAGGTAATCATAAAGTTCAAAGTTCAAGGTTAAAAGTTCAAAGTTGAAAAAATGGCTGATATATTAGAAGAGATAGTGGCACATAAGAGGATTGAGATAGAGCAGCGCAAGCGCTTTATCCAGCCTCGCCAGATGATAACCCTCACCGAGCAGAAGATGCAGGAGAATGGGGGAAAGGTGATGGGAGGAAGTATGAAGGAGGCGCTGGTGAATTCTGAGACAGGAATCATCGCCGAGTTCAAGCGCAAATCGCCAAGTAAGGGGTGGATCAAGGAGGAAGGCAAGCCTAGCATCATTCCTTTGAGCTACCAGAAGAATGGAGCTTCTGCCCTGAGTATCCTTACCGATATCGATTACTTCGGTGGTTATGATGAGTATATCCAGGAGGCGCGCCATGTGGGTGTTTCTATACCTATATTATATAAGAACTTCGTCATCGAGGAATATCAGCTCTTGCAGGCTAGATATTGCGGTGCTTCTGCTGTATTACTCATTGCGGCTTGCCTCAGTAAGGAAGAATGCAAGCGGCTGATGAACATGGCTCACCAGCTGGGGATGGAGGTGCTGCTGGAGATGCATAACGAGCGAGACTTCGAGTATGCGGAGCTGGAGCCGGATATGTATGGAATCAACAACCGCAACCTGGGTACCTTCGTTACGGATGTTGAGAATAGCTTCCGCTTGGCAGAGAAACTTCCGAAGAATGTATGCAGGGTGAGTGAGAGTGGAATCTCCAATCCGCTGACCGTTCGCCGATTAAGAGAAGAAGGCGGTTTCCGTGGCTTCCTGATGGGTGAACAGTTCATGAAGCAGGCTGACCCGGGAATTGCGCTTGCTGAATTCATTTCTAAATTATAGGATTTACGCAAGTTTTGCTCCCTACGCCCTGAACCAACGGTCACCGGCCGAAGGGAAAGGTAAAGGGCAGAAGCTCCTAGCTCAGGGCAACGCCCTGGGTATAGATAGCCGTCAGTAATGCGCCCTGTAAGGGCAAAAGCTTTAGAATCATAAATAATAATATAATGTTAGTAAAGGTTTGTGGAATGCGTGAACCTATGAATATAGAGCAGGTTGCGCAACTCGGCGTAGACATGATGGGATTCATTTTCTATCCTAAGTCTCCACGATATGTTAGCCAGGCGGTGGATCGCTCGGACTCTGACCGGAAGGTTTGCAGAGTGGGAGTTTTCGTGAATGATTCCATTCCGGATATGGTGGATAGGATTCATTCCTTTTCCCTGAATGCGGTGCAACTGCATGGCGGCGAGAGCTGGGAAGTTTGCGAACAGCTGCGTGAATCCAACGGGGAGATTAAGATAATCAAAGCCATCAGTGTTTCTGATGCCGGGGATATTCAGAAATATAAGGAGTATGTAGGCGCTGTTGACTACTTCCTTTTCGACACCAAATGTAAAACGGTGGGTGGAAGTGGTCAGCAGTTTGATTGGCAAGTTCTCGATGAATATGATGGCGATGTTCCATTCCTATTGAGTGGTGGCATTGGTCCGGAGGATGTTTCCCGCGTTCATTCTTTCCATCATCCAAAATGCGTAGGTATTGACCTCAACTCCAGGTTTGAGATAGAACCTGGGGTGAAGGATGTGGAGAAACTTAGGAAATTCCTTTTAAAAGTAAAAAGGTAAAAAAGTAAAAAGGTAAAAAAGTAAAAAGATAAAAAGTTTAAAAAATGAACAAGATAAATGTATTATTTTCAAACAATAAAGACCGCAAGCTTTTGAGCTTGTATTTCTGTGCTGGCTGCCCAACCTTGGAAGGCACCGGCGATGTGATTAAGGCGATGGAACGTAAGGGCATCGACATGATTGAGGTAGGAATCCCTTTCAGCGATCCGTTGGCTGATGGTCCTGTGATTCAGAGCGCAGGAACCAAGGCCTTGAAGAACGGAATGACCGTGAAGAAGCTCTTCTGCCAGTTGAAGGCTATCAAGGATGAAGTCCAACTTCCATTGGTACTGATGGGTTATCTCAACCCTATCATGCACTATGGCATCGAGGAGTTCTTCAAGAGTTGCGTAGAGAGCGGAGTCAGCGGAACCATCATTCCTGATCTTCCTTTTGATGATTATCTGAAGGTGGTGAAGCCGATAGCAGACAAGTACGATATCCGTGTCATCATGATGATTACTCCGGAAACCAGCGAGGAGCGCATCCGCTTCATCGATGAGCATACCGATGGCTTCATCTATATGGTTAGTTCCGCCAGCATCACGGGTGCCCAGAGCAACTTCGGTGATGCCAAGCTCGCTTACTTCAACCATATCAACAGCATGAACCTCCGCAACCCACGCATGATCGGTTTCGGTATCAGCAACAAGCAGACCCTTACCAGTGCGCAGGATAACGCAGCTGGTGCCATCATCGGCAGCAAGTTCGTGACTTTGCTCAATGAAACAATGGATCCAGACAAAGCTCTGGATGAACTCTTCGAGGCACTCAAACATTAACATTGAACTTTATGATATGCTGTCTTGGTAATCATAAAGTTCCAAGTTCAAAATTCAAAGTTCAAAATTCAAAGTTCAAAATTCAAAGTTTAAAGTATTATGTATCAAGTTGACGATAAAGGATTTTTTGGAAAATTCGGAGGAGCTTACGTTCCTGAAATATTATATAAGTGTGTAACTGAACTCCAGCAGGCTTACAAGCCTATCATCGAGAGCGAGGAGTTCAAGAAAGAATACTATGCCCTGCTCAAGGATTACGTGGGCCGTCCTTCACCTCTCTATTATGCCAAGCGCATGAGCGAGAAGTATGGCTGCCAGCTCTATCTGAAGCGTGAGGACCTGAACCATACCGGTGCACACAAAATCAATAACACCATTGGTCAGATTCTGATGGCAAAGAAGATGGGCAAGACCCGTATCATCGCCGAGACTGGTGCCGGACAGCATGGCGTTGCTACTGCCACCGTCTGCGCCCTGATGGATATGAAGTGCGAAATCTTCATGGGTGCCACCGATGTAGAGCGCCAGCATACCAACGTGGAACGTATGAAGATGCTGGGTGCCAAGGTAAACCCTGTTCGCACAGGTAATATGACCCTGAGCGATGCCTGCTCTGAGGCCATCCGCGACTGGTGCTGTCACCCACAGGATACCTTCTACATCGTAGGTTCCACCATGGGGCCGCATCCTTACCCAGATATTGTGGCAAAGATGCAGAGCGTCATCTCTGAGGAACTGAAATGGCAGTTGGAGGAGAAGATTGGTCGCGATTATCCTGATTACCTCATCGCCTGCGTGGGTGGCGGAAGCAATGCTGCAGGTACCATCTATCATTACATCGATGATGATCGTGTTCAGATTTATCTGGCTGAGGCTGCCGGTCATGGCATCGATACCAACTATACCGCTGCCACCATGCATTGCGGAACAGAGGGAATCATCCACGGTGCCCGCACCCTGGTGATGCAGACAGAGGATGGTCAGATTGAGGAAGCCTTCACCATCAGTGCCGGTTTGGATTACCCAGGCATCGGACCTATGCACGCCGACCTTGCTACTCGTGGAAGAAGTCATGTGCTTGCCATCAAGGACGATGAGGCTATCTATGCCGGTTATGAGTTGACCCGCATGGAGGGTATCATCCCAGCCATCGAGAGCGCACATGCAGTGGCAGCCTTGAAGAAGATGAAGTTCAAGAAGGACGATGTCGTTGTCCTGACCGTTTCAGGCCGTGGCGACAAGGATGTGGAGACGTATTTGAGCCATAAGGAAATGGCAGGAGAATATGGCAATTTCTAAAGCAATATTTCAATCAATAAGAGAAAAATGGCAAAGTTTAATTATAAGACAGTAACCCGCAAGATTCTTGCTGACCTCTATACGCCGGTGGGAGTCTATATGCGATTGAGAGATATTTATCCCCAGTCGGCTCTGATGGAGAGTTCCGACTATCATGGTTCCGAGAACTCCAGATCCTTCATCGGTGTTCATCCGTTGGCAAGTATCGCCGTGAGCCATGGCGAGGTGATCAAGACCTATCCTGACGGCAGCGTAGAAAAGGAAACGCTCCCTGCTTTCGGCGAAGGAAAGGGCGAGCAGTGCAAGCTCGCCATCTCCAAGTCAATCAATGATTTCATCAAGAGTTTTCATGTAGAAGGTGAGAGCAAGGACTTCTGCGGCTTGTATGGTTTCACCACCTTCAATGCTGTGAGATATTTCGAGAATATCCCGGTAAAGGATACTACGATGGAGAAGAACGATGCTCCGGATATCTATTATATAATGTATAAGGATATCATCGTTTTCGACCACTTCAACAATACGATGGAGTTGATTGCGCTTCAAGAGAGTGAAGAACGAAGAGTGAAGAGTGAAGAATCTCACTCTTCACTTCCTGAGCTCGATGCCCTGCTCAAGGCCGTGAACAAGGCGAATGTGAAGCCTTATGATTTCCATCCAGTGGGCGAAACATTTTCTACCCTAACTGATGAGGAGCATAAGGAGAACATCCGCAAGTGCATCCAGCACTGTCTGCGTGGTGATGTCTTCCAGATTGTTGTCAGCCGTCGCTTCATCCAGAAATACGAGGGCGATGACTTCAAGCTCTATCGTGCCCTGCGCAGCATCAACCCATCGCCATATCTCTTTTATTTCGATTTCGGAGGATTCCGTATCTTCGGTTCTTCACCGGAAACCCACAACCGCATCGTTGGCGACAAGGCGTTTATCGACCCTATTGCCGGAACCACCAAGCGTACGGGCGATATGGAGCAGGATAGAAAGGCTGCCGAATTCCTCCGCAACGACCCGAAGGAGAATGCCGAGCACGTGATGCTGGTAGATTTGGCGCGCAATGACCTGAGCCGCAACTGCCATGGTGTGAAGGTAGATTTCTATAAAGATATGCAGTTCTATAGCCACGTCATCCACCTGGTGAGCCGTGTGAGCGGAACCCTGGATCAGGATGCCGACCATATCAAGGAGTTTATCGATACCTTCCCTGCCGGTACCCTGAGCGGTGCTCCAAAGGTAAGGGCGATGCAGATTATCTCCGAACTGGAGCCTCATAACCGTGGAGCCTACGGTGGCTGTATCGGTTTCATCGGCTTGAATGGTGATTTGAATCAAGCTATCGTTATCCGAACCTTCATCAGCCGAAATGGCGAACTCTGGTTCCAGGCAGGAAGTGGAGTAGTGGCGAAGAGCAACGACCAGTATGAGCTGGAAGAGTGTAATAACAAGTTGGGTGCATTGACCAAGGCGATACATATTGCAGAGAAGCTTTAGGTAGTGATTAGTGAGTAGTGATTAATGATTAGTGAGGAATAATCACTAATAAATAATCAATAATAAATAATGAAGATGAAAGTAGTAATCATAGATAATTACGATTCCTTCACCTATAATCTGGCACATCTGGTGAAGGAGTTGGGAGCAGAAGTTACGGTTTATCGCAATGACCAGTTCCAGTTGCGCGAGCTGGAGCCATTCGATAAGATTATATTGAGTCCGGGTCCGGGAATCCCATCCGAGGCGGGTTTGCTTATGGATGTCATCAAGAAGTATGCGGGCATCAAGCCGATGCTGGGCGTCTGTCTGGGTCATCAGGCTATCGGCGAGGCGTTTGGTGCCAAGTTGACCAATCTCTCTGAGGTTTATCATGGAGTGGCAACACCCTGTACACAGTTCGGCAACGACCCGATTTTCCGCGGTATGGATAAACGTATAGAGATAGGCAGATACCATTCATGGGTGGTAGACCGTACCGGATTTCCAGAGTGTCTGGATGTAACCGCCGTGAGCGATGATGGTTGCATCATGGGATTGAAGCATAAGAATTATGATATTCACGGCATCCAGTTCCATCCCGAGAGCGTGTTGACGCCGGAAGGAAAGACCATTGTCAAGAACTGGTTGTTTGACTAGTAGGATATATAAAAAAGTAAAAGCTTGACGCTCTCACGAGTGCCAAGCTTTTTCCATCTTAAAAACAGATGATGACCTAAGTGTTATATTATAAAATTCTACAATTCCCAACCCACAGCGCTTGCACCAAGTACAGCAGCTGAGCTACCATCGAGGGTAGAAACAAGGAACTTAGCCTTGCCCTTGTAAATCTTCAATACGGTCTTGTCGTAAGCTTCCTTTACAGGCTTCATCAGGAGATCGCCAGCCTTGGTCAGACCACCGAAGAATACGAATGCCTCAGGAGCAGAGAATGCTGCGAAGTTAGCACAAGCCTCACCCAGCATCTTGCCTGTGAAGTCGTAGATGCTCTTAGCCAAAGCATCACCCTTGCCTGCAGCCACACTTACGTCGTATGAAGTAATATCTTCTGGCTTCATATCGCGGAGCAATGAAGGCTCATTAGTCTTCTGAAGGAATTCACGGGCAGTGCGAGCTACACCGGTAGCAGAGCAGTATGCCTCCAGGCAACCCTTGCGGCCGCAGCCACATGGACGACCTTCCTCACCAGGAACCATGATTACGTGACCCAACTCGCCAGCGAAACCATCGCTTCCGTAAACCATCTGACCGTTGATGACGATACCAGAACCCACACCAGTACCGAGCGTGATATCGATGAAGTTCTTCATACCGCGAGCCACGCCATAAGTCATCTCGCCGAGAGCAGCAGCGTTGGCATCATTGGTCAAAGCAACAGGAATGCCACCGAGAGCCTTGCTGAAGAGATCAGCCAATGGCACAACGCCATCATGAGCCCAAGGCAGGTTTGGAGCAAATTCGATAGTTCCATTATAATAATTGCCATTAGGTGCACCGATACCCATAGCCTTGATCTTATCGAGACCACCAACGGTATCGATTACAGGCATGAGCGCTTCTGTTGCAGCCTTTACATAGTCGTCTACATTATCATAGCCCCCAGTTTTAATAGCTGTTGTAGCTTTGATTTCTCCACGTGCATCTACGATGCCGAAAACAGAGTTAGTACCACCGAGGTCTAATCCGATAACATACGGTTTCATTGCATTTTCAGTCATGTTATTCTTTAAAATTAGTTAGAGTGTTGTTAAATTATGACGCAAAGATATATAAAAGTAGCCAAAAAAACAAGATTTATACGATAAAAAAATGTGAAAAGCGAATATTTTATTAGAAATATAGTCGAATATGCTCGAAATTTTGTATCTTTGCCAGCTGTTATGAGTTTAGCATTTCCAATAGAGATAAATATTCTTGATTTCATATTCAAGGGAATTATCATAGGCGTGATTGCCTCGGCTCCAATGGGACCCGTTGGCATCTTATGTATCCAGCGCACTTTGAACAAGGGGCGCTGGTATGGTTTCGTTACGGGTATCGGTGCCGCTTTGAGCGATATTGTCTATGCGCTCTTTACGGGTCTCGGTATGAGTTTTGTAATGGACTTTGTGAATAACGCCCAGAACAAGTTCTATCTTCAGATTTTTGGAGGTATCCTGTTGCTGGTATTCGGTGTTTATTGCTTCAAGAGCAATCCGATGAAGAATATGCACAAGTCGAGCAATAAGCAGGGCACGCTTCTGCATAACGGCATTACTGCGTTTCTGGTTACGCTCAGCAATCCGCTCATCGTATTCCTCTTTATGGCTACGTTTGCACAGTTTGCCTTTGTGGTGCCCGATATGCCGATAGAGATGGGTGTGGGCTATCTGAGCATCGTCTTCGGAGCTTTGCTGTGGTGGTTCGGACTCACCTGGCTCATCGATAAGATCAGGGGCAAGTTTGATACCAATGGCATCCTTATTATTAATAAGGTGATAGGTAGCGTGGTTATCATCTTCTCGCTCATCGCATTGGTGGGAACGGTGTTCAATCTCTACCATCTCCCTGAATTCTAGGAGAATTTAGACAGACCTTTAAACAGAAGAAGGCAAATCATAAAGTTCAAAGTAAAGAGTTCAAAGTATATGTTTGTAGCAAAAGAATTAAGAAAGAAGAGTATCGCTGAATACCTCTTATATATGTGGCAGATTGAGGATATCATCCGTGCTTACGGCTGCTCGCTGCCTGTTATCAAGAAGAATTATATAGAGCGTTTCGATTTCACTCCTGAACAGAAGGACGAGGAGATAGACTGGTTTGGCAACCTCATCCGCATGATGAACGAGGAGGGCAAGCGTGAGTATGGTCATCTCGATATCAACCGAGTGCTCCTGCAGGATGTCATCGACCTGCATGCCCGATTGCTCCAGAGCAGCAAGTTCCCTATCTACAATGCTGAATACTACAAGGTTCTGCCGTTCATCGTAGAACTTCGAAACCGTGGCGATAAGGAACTCAACGAGATAGAAACCTGCCTCGATGCCCTCTATGGTGTGATGATGCTGCGCTTGCAGAAGAAGCCGATTACGCCCGAAACCGAGCGTGCCATCAAGGAAATCACCGTCTTTGTCGGTCTTTTGAGCGATTACTACATCAAGGACCGCACTGAAGGCTTGAAGTTCGAAGACGACGACATGTAGTGATTAATTTTTCGTGATTACTTTTTAGGATATACATATTTTATAATATATATATAACGATATATAACAGATGAAAGAGATTGAAAGAAGAAGAACATTTGCCATCATTTCGCACCCTGATGCCGGTAAGACAACTTTGACCGAGAAGTTCCTGCTCTTCGGTGGACAGATTCAGGTGGCTGGTGCCGTTAAAAATAATAAGATTCGTAAGACTGCTACTTCCGACTGGATGGATATCGAGAAACAGCGTGGCATCTCTGTTTCTACTTCCGTCATGGAGTTTGACTATCTTCCTGATGGACAGACCGGTGATCCTTACAAGGTGAATATCCTCGATACTCCGGGTCACCAGGACTTCTGTGAGGATACTTATCGCACGCTTACTGCAGTAGATTCAGCCATCATCGTGGTAGACTCTGCCAAGGGTGTGGAGGCTCAGACCCGCAAGCTGATGGAAGTGTGCCGTATGCGCAATACTCCTGTTATCATCTTCATCAACAAGATGGACCGTGAAGGTCGCGACCCATTCGATGTGCTCGATGAGCTGGAGGAGGAATTGAAGATTCATGTACGCCCATTGTCTTGGCCTATCGGTCAGGGCGCCCGCTTCAAGGGTGTTTACAATATCTATGAGCATCAGCTCAACCTTTTTACACCTAATAAGCAGCGTGTTACAGAAAAGGTTGAGGTGGATATTCAGTCTCAGGAACTCGATGAGCGAGTAGGCGAGCGCGAGGCTAGCCAGTTGCGCGAGGAGCTGGAACTGGTAGATGGCGTTTACCCTGAGTTTGATGTGGAAACCTATCGCTCTGCCGAGGTTGCTCCGGTATTCTTCGGTTCAGCGTTGAATAACTTCGGTGTGCAGGAACTTCTGGACTGCTTCGTTCAGATTGCCCCATCTCCAAAACCAACCCAGGCAGAGGAGCGCCTGGTAGAGCCTGAGGAGCCTAAGTTCACCGGTTTCATCTTCAAGATTACCGCCAATATCGACCCTAACCACCGTTCCTGCATCGCCTTCTGCAAGATATGCTCAGGTAAGTTCGTGCGCAATCAGCCTTATTACCACGTGCGTCTCGACAAGACCGTGCGCTTCTCTTCGCCAACCCAGTTCATGGCGCAGCGCAAGAGTACCATCGACGAGGCATATCCTGGCGACATCGTAGGTTTGCCGGACAACGGCATCTTCAAGATTGGCGATACCCTTACCGAGGGCGAGAAGATTCACTTCCGTGGATTGCCATCGTTCTCACCACTTCTCTTCAAGTATATCGAGAATGATGACCCAATGAAGAGCAAGCAGTTCCAGAAGGGATTGGAGCAGCTCATGAACGAGGGTGTGGCTCAGTTGTTCGTCAACCAGTTCAACGGTCGCCGCATCGTGGGTACCGTGGGTCAGCTTCAGTTTGAGGTTATCCAGTATCGCTTGGAGAACGAGTACAATGCCAAGTGCCGCTGGGAGCCTGTTCACCTGCATAAGGCATGCTGGATTGAGGCAGACGACGAGAAGGAACTGGAGAACTTCAAGAAGCGCAAGTATCAGTATATGGCAAAGGATATCGAGGGCCGCGATGTGTTCCTCGCTGATTCTGGCTACGTATTGAGTATGGCTCAGCAGGACTTTGAACATATCAAGTTCCACTTTACATCGGAATTTTAGTACATTGAACATTGAACTTGAAACATTGAACTTTCTGATATGCTGTCTTGGTAATCATAAAGTTCAAAGTTCAAAGATTAAAGTTAAAAGTTAAATGGATGAAGAGTTAACAGGATACAAACAGGGCTGGATGGCGAAGCTGGTTGCCTGGCAGAAGGAGCATATCTCCGACAGGCAGATGACCTTGATTCTCGCCTTCCTCATTGGTCTGCTCGCTTCGGTGGCAGGCTTCTTCTTGCATGCCATCGTGCATGAGATACAGTTTTTGCTCACTTCCGGGTTCGAGCAGGGCACTTACAATCTGCTCTTCCTGCTGTTCCCTATCGTGGGTATCTATCTCACATCGCTATTTATCAAATATGTGGTGCGCGATAATATTTCGCATGGTATTACAAGAGTGCTTTATGCCATCTCTACCAAGAATTCCCGACTCAAGGGACATAATTGCTGGTCGTCAGTGGTGGCATCCGGTATCACCATCGGTTTCGGCGGTTCCGTAGGAGCCGAGGCACCTATTGTGCTCACCGGTTCTGCCATCGGTTCCAACCTGGGCCAGATATTCCGGATGGACAAGAAGACGATGATGCTTCTGGTGGGATGTGGAGCCAGCGCCGCCATTGCCGGCGTGTTCAAGGCGCCGATAGCCGGACTGGTGTTCACGCTTGAGGTGCTGATGGTTGATTTGAGCATGGCATCGCTCCTGCCAATCCTGATTTCGTGCGTTACGGCTACCTGTTTCACCTATATCTTCAGTGGTGACAGCTCGCTGTTCGACTTTACGCTGACTAACCCCTGGGAGCTCGACCGCACTCCGGCATGTATTCTGCTGGGTGTTTTCTGCGGACTGGTGAGTCTCTATTTCATGCGCACCATGTCAATCTGCGAGGGATTCTTCGGCAAGCTGAGCCAGTATCCATACGCCAAACTGCTGTTTGGTGGACTCATCCTCAGCACGCTCATCTTCTTCTTCCCATCGCTCTATGGCGAGGGCTATTCGGCAGTGAATATCCTGCTCAAGGGCAGCAACGAGGCAGAGTGGGGGCAGGTGATGAACCGCTCGCTGTTCTCTGGTCAGGACAATCTGCTCATCTTCTATATAGCTCTGGTCACCTTTACCAAGGTATTTGCCACTTCGGCAACCAATGGTAGTGGCGGTTGCGGTGGAACCTTTGCCCCTTCGCTCTTTATCGGCGGATTTGCGGGCTTCCTCTTTGCCCGCCTGTGGAATGTCTATCAGGTAGGCGTTCATGTGCCTGAGCAGAACTTTGCGCTGATGGGTATGGCTGGTCTGATTACGGGCGTGATGCATGCTCCGTTGACGGGCATCTTCCTCATCGCCGAACTCACGGGCGGCTATCAGCTCTTCATGCCGCTGATGATCGTGTGCATCTCTTCCTTGCTCACCATCAGCATCTTCGAGAGTCATAGCATCTACGCCCTGCGACTGGCTAGGGAGGGCAAGCTGCTTACTCACCACGTAGACCGTTCTGCGCTTACGCTGATGAGCATGCAGAGCATGGTTGAGAAGGATTACCACGCCATCAGTCCAGATCTGCCGATGAGCAAGCTGGTGAGCGAGATTTCGAGAAGCAACAACAACTTCCTGCCTGTATTGAACGATGCAGGGGTATTGGAAGGTGTAATTGATATCACCCGCCTCCGTCATATCATCTTCCGCACGGAACTGTATAATCACTTTAAGGTAAGTCAGCTGATGATTCAGCCTTCTGCCACCCTGAGCGAGAATGAGCCTATGGACGAGGTGATGGCCAAGTTCGACAAGACCGATGCTGCCCAGCTGCCAGTGGTAGATGTGAACGGCATACTGAAGGGATATATCAGTAGAACCAAGATTTACGAGGTATATCGCCAGATAGTTGCGGATATGTCGGCAGAATAGGGTAAGTAGTGAAGAGTGAAGAACGAAGAGTGAAGAAACAATGTTCGGCGGACGAGGGGAAAGCTAATTCGTCGGCTTTGCTGGTTTAAACTTCAATTATTATTTTTATGGAGAAGAAAGATTTAAGAATCGTTTTCATGGGAACCCCGGAGTTTGCGGTGGAATCCCTCAAGCGCCTGGTAGAGGGCGGTTATAATGTAGTGGCTGTGGTTACTCAGCCAGACAAGCCTGTGGGCAGACATCAGGATACGTTGCAGCCTTCGCAGGTGAAGCAGTATGCTGTAGAGCACGGTTTGCCGGTATTGCAGCCAGTGAAGATGAAGGACCCTGAGTTTGTAGAGCAGCTTCGCTCTTATCAGGCTGACCTGCAGGTGGTAGTGGCTTTCCGCATGTTGCCTGAGGTGGTTTGGGCGATGCCTAAGTTCGGCACCTTCAATGTTCATGCTGCACTCCTGCCACAGTATCGTGGAGCTGCCCCAATCAACTGGGCAGTCATCAATGGCGAGAAGGAGACGGGAGTTACTACTTTCTTCCTCGACCATGATATCGATACCGGTCGCATCATCATGCAGAAGCGTTTCCCTATTCCTGAGAGTGCAGATGTGGAATATGTCTATGACGGACTGATGCACTTGGGAGCCGATTTGGCGCTTGAAACCATCGATGCGCTCATCGCAGCTGGTGGCAATATCGAATCCATGCCTCAGGAGAAGCTGATAGGCGAGGGTGTGGAACTGAAGTCTGCACCAAAGATTTTCAAGGAGACCTGCCGTATCGACTTCCACAAGCCAGCCAAGCAGGTATATGATTTTGTCCGTGGTCTCTCGCCTTATCCAGGTTCTTGGACCGAAATCAAGAAGAAGGCGCCTGTTGTCATCTTTGATGATGCTGATGGCGAAATGCCGGAGGCAACCGCTCATCCTGCTCAGCAGAAGAGTGCAGCCAAGATTCAGGTGCTCAAGATTTTCAAGACGAGTCTCACAGAGTTTTCTCGTGGTGTAGCCCCTGTAGGTTCCTTGCGTGTATTCGAGAAGAAGTTGCAGGTGGCATGTCTCGACCATTGGCTCAATATCGAGGAACTCCAGCTTTCGGGCAAAAAGCGCATGGATGCCGCTGCATTCCTCAATGGCATGAAGGATATCGCCTATTATGAGTGCCAGAAGGCTCAGGAGACAGGAGAGGAGTGGTAAAGCTCTCTAGAGAGTTAACACCCTTCGCAGGGTAATCATAAAGTTCCAAGTTCAAAGCTCAAAGTTCAAAGTTAAAAGTTCAAAGTAATATGACACAAGAAGAAGATATTAAGAAGGCAGTGGAGTGTATGCGCAAGGGTGGTGTGATACTCTATCCTACAGATACCGTCTGGGGCATTGGTTGCGATGCTACCAATCCAGAGGCAGTAAAGAAAGTGTATGAGATCAAGAAGCGTGATGATTCCAAGGCGCTGATTTGTCTCATTGATTCAGCCGACCGCATGGCGCGTTATTTCCGTAATGTTCCTCAGGTGGCTTGGGATTTCATCGATGCAGCCATGCCGGTGAAGCCTACTACCATCATCCTGGATGATGCCACAGGCGTTGCCAGTAATCTTGTTGCAGAGGATGGTTCGCTGGCTATGCGCGTCACCTATGAGGCATTCAGCAAGCAGCTCTGTTACCGTTTCCAGAAGCCAATCGTCAGCACCAGCGCCAATGTGAGTGGTGAGCCTGCTGCCCAGAATTATCGCGATATCTCTCCTGAGATTCTCGAGGCTGTAGATTATGTCTGCTGGACCCGTCGTCAGGAGCACAAACCTCATCAGCCATCCAGCATTGTCAAGATAGGTAAGAACGGTGAGGTTAAGGTAATCAGATAATAATCTTTTCAGATATCTGTCAGAAGGGGATGTTCTTCACGAATGTTCCCTCTTTTTATGCCCTTTTCTTGCCCCTGTCTTCTTCTTGTATTATGCCTTCTCCTTTGTCCTGCCGTCTTCTTCAAAACTGGTGCAAAGATATGGCTTTTTTTTGAAACCGCCAAATTTGGTGTGCCGTTTTGGGGGTGTTTTTAGCAAAATCCAAAAAAAACAAATGTTAACGAAACTAACTCATCGTTTTGTTGATAAGAAAGCATAGAGTTAGCGTTAGAAAAGTATAGAGTTCTATTCTAAACATAGTTGGTTTACTGACACTGACACTGACAGTTCGATTTTCCGCTAGTAACTCTTTAAAGGTGAAAGGATGTTAAATTATATTTTATATTTATATATATAATATATATAAATATAACTTTTCTTCTTACTCTTTACTACCTTCGGAATTTTAAACTGTCAGTGTCAGTAAAAAGGTTATTTCTTTGTGGCTCTGATGAAGAAGCCAATCAGACAGATGTAGGCGATGAGCGAGCAAACCTCTGACATTGGGTTAACCCACCAGCTGTCAGCGATGCTAGCCTCAATGCCACCAAACTTCAACAGGGCGCTTACAACACCCATCAAGGCTCCACCGGCAATGAAACCGCTGGCGATGAGCGTACCCTTTTCGCCACGCTCAGCATTCACCTTGGCGTCCTTGCTGCGGGATGTGACATACCAGTTGATGGCACCACCTACCAGCAGCGGAACGTTCAATTCCAATGGAATAAACATACCCAGGGCAAAAGCCAATGCTGGAATCTTGAAGTATGTGAGCACGATGGCAATCACAGCTCCGATGGCGTAGAGCACCCATGGTGCACCCACACCGTTCATCAATGGGTCGATGACGGCAGCCATCGCATTAGCCTGAGGAGCTGCGAGAGAGCCCGATGCGAAACCGTAGGTCTCGTTCAGAAGCATCATCACACCGCCCACGGTAGCAGCACTCACCAGGGTGCCGAGGAACTTCCATCCCTCCTGCTTCTTAGGCGTAGTACCCAGCCAGTAACCTATCTTCAAGTCGGTAATGAATGAGCCTGCTACAGACAGGGCTGTGCAAACCACACCACCCATAATCAATGCAGCCAGCATACCGCCAGGACCCTTCAAACCTACTGCCACCATCACTACGGAAGCGAAGATGAGCGTCATCAGAGTCATACCCGAAACAGGATTGGAACCCACGATGGCGATGGCATTGGCAGCCACTGTAGTAAAGAGGAAGGCGATGACAGCCACGAGCAGGATGGCGATAATGGCGAAGAGCAGATTGCCCTCCATCACGCCAAACCAGAAGAAGAGGAAGGTGACGAGGATGGTTACGAGCGAACCGATGGCAATAATCTTGAAAGAGATATCGCGCTGGGTGCGCTTCACGTTTTCATCTACCTCGCTCTTGCCCTTCAGTTCCTTGGCAGCCAAGCCTACGGCGCTCTTGATGATGCCCCAGCTCTTGATGATGCCGATGATACCAGCCATGGCGATACCTCCGATACCGATGCTGCGGGCATAGGCACGGAAGATTTCCTCCGGACTCATCGCACCCACGGTCTTCACGATGCTAGGGTCCCATGCGCTGAGCACACTGTCATGAAAAATGACACTCATTCCCGGAACGATCAACCACCATACCACGAGCGAACCCAGGCAGGTGAAGAAGGCGTATTTCAATCCGATGATGTATCCCAGACCCAATACGGCAGCACCTGTATTCACCTTGAATACGATTTTAGCCTTGTCTGCGAGATCGCATCCCAGGCTTACCACACGGGAGGTGAAATTCTCGTTCCACCAGCCAAGACTAGCCACGATGAAGTCATATAGACCACCTACCAGACCCGCAATGAGCAAAGGCTTAGCCTGATCGCCGCCCTTGGCACCGCTCACCAATACCTGTGTGGTGGCTGTAGCCTCTGGGAACGGATACTTGCCGTGCATATCGCTGACGAAGTACTTGCGGAAAGGAATCAGGAACAGAATTCCCAATACACCTCCCAAAGCTGAAGCCATGAAAATCTTCATAAATGAAGTAGTCATGTCAGGATATTTCGCTTGCAGGATGTAGATGGCTGGCAGGGTAAAGATGGCTCCTGCCACTACTGCACCCGAGCAGGCTCCGATGCTCTGGATGATGACATTCTCGCCGAGTGCCTTGCTTCGCTTGGTGGCGGTGCTTACGCCTACGGCGATGATGGCGATAGGGATGGCTGCTTCAAACACCTGTCCTACCTTCAAGCCCAGATAGGCTGCGGCAGCAGAGAAGATGATTGCCATCACGATACCCCATGTTACCGACCAGCCGTTCACCTCCGGATAAACTTTGTCTGGCGACATCAGCGGCTTATATTCCTCCCCGTCCTTGAGTTCGCGGAATGCGTTCTCGGGGAGCTGCAAATTATCTTTTTCTTCCATTACTTTTCAATTCTGATGATGTATTCACTCATGAAGCTGGCACCTGGCTGCAGGCTGTTCATCATGTACTTATCCTTGAATTCACCGGTATATTCAGCCCAGTCGCAGGTTCCGAACCATGGTTCGATGCAGACGAATGGAGCGTGGTTGCCCGGATTCCATACACCAACGGCAGGAGTCTTGAACTCTACGGTTACGTGTGGTTCGCCCTTCTCGTTGAGCAGGGAAATCTGCTTCACCTGGCTCTTGTCGAAGATGTAGGCATCATCAGCGAACGACTCGTCTGTTACCTCCAGGATACCGTTGTCGGTCTGTACGGTCTCGCGTGCGTTAGGGTCAATGCATCCACCGATGGTAGCGAAGAGGCGGGTAGGAGCCTCGTTGTCGAGCTTCAGGGTAGCCTTCAGCTTTTCGCCCTTTTCGCATCCTGGCACCTTGAAGGCAGGGTGACCGCCAATCTGGAAGTAGATTACCTTGTCGTCGGTGTTCTCAACATGCCAGATAACGTGGAGTTCGTTGCCGGCAAGGCGATATGAAACAGCGAGATTGAAGTGGAAAGGATAGTTCTTGAAGGTCTCCTCGTTGTCAATGAATGCGAAGGTAAGGCGGTCGCCGGTCTTGCCAACGAGCTTGAAGTCAACGAGCTTTCCGAAGCCGTGGCGAGGCTGTGTATACTCCTTGTCGTCGATGCGGTAGGTATCCTTCCACAATCCACCTACGATAGGGAAGAGGAGAGGAGAGTGGCGTCCCCAGTATTCTGGGTCACCATCCCAGAGATATTCGTTACCATTTGCATCTTTGATGCTCTGAAGTTCTGCACCGAGAGAAGAAATCTCAACAGTGAGCTGATCGTTTTTAATTTGTTCCATAGTTACAAACGTTTATTGTTTAGTTAATATTATTGAGTCGACTTATTTTGCCTTAATTCCGCAACACTTTGATTTAACTTTATTTATAAGTTCCTGAGCAACAAAAAGTTGCTCAGGATTTTGCCATGTCAGATTTTTCACCTATCTTAGTGTTGCAATTT